>DASXYR010000110.1:0-12667 GCA_036502385.1 Gemmatimonadaceae bacterium | reverse complement strand
CGGGTCTTGGTCTCGCAATCGTGCGCACGCTTGTCGAGGCCATGGCCAGCTCGCTTCAGGTGGACACGGGATCCATGGGAACCCGCTTCTCCTTCATTCTCGAGCTTCAGCCGACATTGTAATCACGGCAATCTCAAAGTGGAGCGTACAGGGATCGAACCTGCGACCTCCTGGTTGCAAACCAGGCGCTCTCCCAGCTGAGCTAACGCCCCTCGACCAGAAATATAAGCTTGATTGAAGCATCGTATGACAATACGACGATCGACCGGCTTCGTTCAGCGAGTCGCGCTATGGCTTGCGTCTCCGTCGAAATAGCTTTGCCACGATGCCAAACAGCTGCGGTCCTGCAACACGTCGCGAGGTTTCCCGGACGCGACTGATCGCCGACTTCCGTCTGATCCTGGGTGTATCACCCACGGTTACTTCGATCACGGTGACCCCTGAGTAGGCAAAGGCATTGCGAATCACATCCGCGAGGTTGCCACCGTTCACCAATTCGTAACGAGCCCCCACCGCCGAAGCCAATAGCTCCATATCCGGATTCTCGATCGCCACGCCGTGATCCACACCGAAACTCGAGAGCTGCTGCATTCTGATCTGGCCAAATTTTCCGTCCACGAACACGATGACGACAAGTGAGATTCCCTCCGCCGCGGCTGGCAGCAACGCAAGCGCAGTCATGGCAAATCCGCCGTCACCCAATAGAGCTACCACCACGCGCGCCGGATTCGCGAGGCGCGCTCCAATTGCTGTGGGAATTGCGAAACCCATGCTCTGGAGATCAGTGGGCATGATCAGGCCCGCAACACTCAACACCCTGTAGTAGCGTCGCGCCAGGACCTGGTGCAATCCGGAGTCGAGCACAAGTATAGCGGCGCGCGGGATGGCGTCGCGGAGAGTCTCGAAGAAATTACGCGCGTCGCGAGCTGGAGTGCCCGCGATGCGCGGCTCCCACGGATCCGGGCCCAGCGTGGCGGCACGGGTTCGCCAAGATTCAATCTCGCTTGCGGACCAACCGGATCGAACAGGTTCGGAATCGAGAATAGCCCTGAGCGCGTCTCCCGCATCTGCTATCACCATGAGCGAGGCTGGATAATTGGCGCCCACTACTTCGGCACTCGCGTCGATGTGTATCAAACGCGCAGGCGGAAGCTCGAGCTCAAAGCCGGCCGTGCTCGCGTGCCCAAGCTTGCATCCGATCGCAACGATCAGGTCACTGCGCTGCATGAGCTCGTTCACGACCAGAGTGTCCCCGGCAAACGGATCGAACGCGACATTGAATGCGCTGTCTTCGGGCAGCACTCCGCGCGCGGATGGTGTCGTAAGAATGGGAGCACCGATCCGATTCGCCAATTCGGCTATAAGCGTCTCGTGGGTGTTGGTACCCAGACCGACTATAAAGATCGGGTGCCGGGACGCATGTATCCGCGCGCACACGGCGGCGAAACCGTTATGCTCGCTGGCAGCGGACGGCCGAGGCGAGAGCGCAACGCGCCGAAATTCACGGCGGAGCGTCGCGGACGAAACGTGAAGCAGCACAGGCCCGGGCTCCCCCGAGCATGCGAGCTCGAGGCCATCGAGCACCGCCAGTCCGGGGTCTGAATACTGGTCCGCCTCGATAACGCCTTTGACCAACGGGGCGGCGATCGCCGCCTGGGGGAGCTCCTGCTGGCGTGAGCGTCGGCCGACCGGAGTGTCGATGGGCGCGCCTGAAATGTGAAGCAATGGCACCGAGTCCAGTCGCGCTTCAGCGACTCCGTTGAGCGCCCACATGAAGCCGGGACCAGAGATCGTGAGAAGCACTCCGGGATTACCGGTGGCCCTCGCCCATCCACCCGCCATGAAGGCCGCATTGAGCTCGTTCGTGGCAATCACTGTGCGAAGATTGGATTCTCGCAGAGCCTCGAATAGTTCCAGCGTCTGCGTTCCCGGCAGTCCGAAGACGCACTCCACGCCGCTAGACTGGAGCGCCTCCACAATGCGGGACGCACCGGATTGCCCCGTCACTCTTTATTCCTGTGGGCGAAGTTGGCTGGTCATAACAGGATTGGTGGGACTTGGGTGGTCGCGCGCGCGTTCGGGCGCGCGCGACGGCTTACTCGTGCGCCGGAAGCGGCTCCATGGTGCGCGGATCGACTGGAACCTGCACCTCGTCACGATATGGCGAAGTCAATAGGAGCACGCGCATGCGAGGGAATGCGTTCATGAACGAGAGATAGCAGAATCCCCAAATCCCCAGGAGCCCGGCGGCAACTCCGAACTCCCAGATTCCCATGGGAATGTCGTGAAGCACGCCGTAGATCGACGGATAAACCTCGATATAGCGGTGAATCCAGAGACCCAGCACGGTCGACGCCGCGAAAAAGATCATCGTCGGGAGATACACTTTCGCCGCGCGGGAAAGCAGCCCGAAGAACGGGAACACGAACATCAGCGTCACTCCGATCAGCGTCGGCATACGCCACCCATCTATCAGGCGCAATCTCATCCAGTGTGTTTCCTCCCCCATGTTTCCATACCAGATCACGAGGTACTGGCCGAAGGTGAGATAGCCCCAGAAAGCGGTAAACGCAAAGCACAATTTGCCTAGGTCGTGGAAGTGCTTGTCCTGAATGAGATCGTAGCGGCCAAGGAATCTTCTCCACGCCATGACGATGAGGGTCCAGCTCGCGAGCGCGGCGACCCACGCGCCCATGAAGAACCACCACCCGTACATCGTGCTTTGGAAGTGCGGGTCGAGCGACATCGAGAGATCCCACGACAGAAGGATCCAACCGAATGCAAACGCAAATGCGAGAAACACGGCGAGCCGCCCCTGCAGCGAATGCGTCGAATGCAGCTCACGACGCTCGTCGCGGAATCCCCGACGCATCCTCTCGCGCAGACCGCGAGCCCAGGCAGCGCCACCCTCTGGAAGAATCCCGACATCCAGCCGCACCGACGTGTAGATATACCAGACGCTGAGCGATGTGATGATGAGAAATACGAGTACCACTCTGGTGAAATAGAACGGCGGATTCAGCCAGACCGCTTTCTCATGAATCGTCGGCGTGTGGTTCGACCACCAGAAGATGTGATGCCGTCCGACAAAGAGGATCAGAAGCAGCAATACGAAAGCGACTGGAAGAAACGCGACGTAGCCTTCGAGCAAACGAATTATGGGTCGCGACCAACGCGCCGTAGTGATCCTCTGCGCGGCGACGAACATGACGCCGGCGGATGAAATCGATGCGAAGTAGAGCCAGTTGAAGAGGAGCGCCCGCCAGACACGATCCGGCTGCACGAACAGTCCGACGACAAACACTATCAGACCGATCGCCGCCAGCACGAGGCTTATCGTCTTGAGTAGCGCGGGCGTTGGACGATCCAGGCCCGCGACAACTTCTTCTCTTGTTGGAACGTGCGCGTCGTGTGAGCTCATCGAATGGGTTTCCCCCGAACGCTGTCGGTCCTGACTGAATCTGCGGGCGCCGTTGGGGGTTGAGCCGGCGTCAGCAAGCTGCGCGGTGGGAAAAATGGAGCCGGCTTATTCGGGCCGAGCGCCGTCGCTCCGGGCACCTTGTCTCCCGTCACACCCGGCGGCGCCAAGGCGCCGACTTCCACCTGGCGCCCGTTCACGCCCTGCAGAGCGCGCACGTAGTTGACGACATCCCACCGATCCATTTCCTCGATTCGATTGTACGGCGGCATCAGACCCCGTCCGTTTCGAATCATTCCGAAGATGTATCCGTCCGTTCTCGCCTTCGTGATGTCCTGCGTGAGATTGATTCCGGGCATTCCGAATTTGGTGGCCGGACCATCCCCCATCGCGCGCTCCCCGTGACAGACCGCGCAGTTGATCTGGAAATACTTCCGACCATTCGCGAGCGACGAGTCGCTCACGGGTGTGGGGTTCGGAATCGTGGCCATCGAATCGATCGTCGCGGGAAAAGCGCCGTAAGAAACCTGAAATCCGGCCATGGCCGTTCCACCGATCGCGACCGACATCTGCGGCTGGCCACGCGAGGGTGTAGCGCTATCAACCAGAGGCTCCCACGTCGCGACCGACGGCTGGCGCTTGAAATCCGTAAACCACTCGCAGGCCGTCAAAGCAAGGGTAAGCGGAAGAAGAAAGACGAGGCTACGCATGCTAGCGTTCAACGCGCACCTCACGTGCTCCATGCTCGCGCAGAAGATCTTCCGCGGTGCGTGCCTTGTCCGGCGGACACTCCACCCAAACACCAAAATCGCCGTGACTGAACCGCGGATCGTATCCAACCATCATCGTGAGACGAGGAATCCGCGCGGTGATGAAAAGGCCCGCGACGGTCGATAGCGCGCCAAAGAGCACCATCACTTCGAAACCAAAGATCGTGTACGGTACCCAGGACGCGATCGGCTTGCCGCCAACGACCAGCGGCCAGTAGTCTGACACCCAGATCGCAATCCAGTATCCGCACGTCACGCCGGCCAATCCCCCAAACAGCGTGAATTTCCGAACAGGGCTTGGCCCCTGATCGAGCGCGTGCTCGATCTCGTGACGCGGGGTCGGCGTAAAAACGGTTATCGCGCCGAGCTTGAGCTTCTTCAAAGCCTCGATCGCATCGACAGCCGCGTCGAGCTCGTGAAATGCCGCAAGGACTCCCCGCATCAGTCGTGTTCCCCCGGCGTGTCCGCTTCAAAATCGAAATGCTCGCCCGAAGGACTGATTCCGTGGGGGTGCGCCAGACGCAGCTTCGGTGGCACTATTTCCTTCACCTCGGTGATCGCAATCACGGGCAGCTGCTTGATGAATAGAAGGAACCACATCGAGAACCAGCCGAAGCTTCCGCACAGAATTGCATAATCGACCCAAGTCGGGCGATAGCTGGTCCACTGCCACGGCTCGAATTCGTGGGACAGCGATGGCACGACGATCACGAATCGCTCGAACCACATTCCGATGTTGATCGTGAACGAGATGATGAACAGCCACGCCGCGTTCCGTCGCAGCTTCTGAACGAAGAGCGAAAGGGGCAGCACCATGTTGCAGGTGTACAGGATGGCCGACGCCCACCACCACTGTCCCCAGATCCGGTTCGCGAAAAACGCCTTCTCGAATTCATTGCCGCTGAACCACGCAACGAACCACTCGTTCATGTATGCGCATCCGACCACCAGCGACGTGAACAGCGCGAGCTTGGCCGCCGCATCGAGGTGGTTGATGGTCACGTAGTGCTTGAGCCCGAAGAATTTCCGCAACGGGATGATGATAGTGAACACCATCCCAATGCCGGAGAAGATGGCGCCGGCAACGAAGTACGGGGGGAAGATCGTCGTGTGCCAGCCCGGCGTGAGCGCCATGGCGAAGTCGAAGGACACGACTGAGTGAACCGACAGCACCAGCGGTGTCGAGAACGCTGCCAGGAAGAGATAAGCGCGCGCGAAGTGTCTCCACTCGCGATCGGTATTTCGCCATCCGAGCGAGAGCTGCGCAAAAATCTGCCGTCTTATCGGACTCACTTTCTCGCGGTCGCGCAGCACCGCGATGTCCGGTATCAGCCCGATGTAAAGAAACGTTGCCGAAACGGTGAGGTACGTGAGAATCGCGAACACGTCCCAGACGAGCGGGCTCTTGAACTGCGGCCAGATGTAGCGCCAGTTGGGATATGGAATGAGCCAGAAGAACTTCCACGGCCGGCCGAGGTGGAGAATCGGAAAGAGTCCGGCTGTCATGACCGCGAACACAGTCATCGCTTCGGCGCAACGATAGATCGTGGTGCGGAAGCCGGCACGGAAGAGATAGAGAATCGCGGAGATTAGCGTTCCAGCGTGGCCGATACCGACCCAGAACACGAAGGTGATGATGTAGACGCCCCACATCACCGGCGGGTTGTAACCTGCGACTCCGAGCCCGTTGTAGATCTGGTACATCCACGCCGAAGCGCCGATGATCAGGAAGAACACAGCAACGCCGAGCCCGATAAACCAGGCAACGGTTGGATGAAGCGTTCCGATTATCTCATGATCGACCTGCTCGTAATCCCTTACGGCGGGAAGCTGAACATCGCCGGTCGCGATATTCGGGCGGCGCGGCTCGTCGCGGGCGGGTACTGGCTTTGTCAGCGTCGCCATCGTCAGGCTGTCCCCACAGGCGCGGGATTGGGATGACTGACCTTTTTCAGGTACACGACGGCGGTGTAAGTATTGAGCTCCTCGAACACATGATACGCTCTCGAGTCCTTGGCCATCTGCGCGACCGTCCAGTTTTCATCGGCAGCGTCACCGAAGACAAGCGCCCGTGACGGGCAGCCGGCGGCGCACGCCGTCGTAAACTCGTCCGGCTTGAGCGTGCGCTTCTCCGCTGTCGCGCGATTCTCGGCTTCCCGAATTCGCTGGACGCAGAAGCTGCATTTTTCCATGACGCCTTTGCCGCGCACGGTCACGTCAGGATTGAGCTGCCAGTTGAGCGGCTCCGGGAATGCGTACTGAGATCTCGCCGGCTCGCCGTAGCCGAACCAGTTGAAGTAGCGGACCTTGTACGGGCAGTTGTTCGAGCAATAGCGCGTGCCGACGCAGCGGTTGTAGACCTGCACGTTCAAGCCATCGGGAGAATGGTAGGTGGCGTAGACAGGGCACACCGGCTCGCACGGCGCGTTGCCGCAGTGCTGGCACATCATCGGCACGAACCGGGTGTCGAAGTCGGCGCCGCCGTCTTCCCCACCCTCGTAGTAGCGCTCGATGCGGATCCACGCCATCTCGCGGCTGCGCAGGATGTTGGCGCCGAAACCAGTTCTGTCGGGTAGAACTTTTCCTGTCTGCCAGTCCGCCCCAACCGTCGGAATATTGTTTTCAGCGTAGCAGGCGCTTACGCAGGCCGCGCATCCGGTGCAGCGCGAAAGATCAACTGTCATCGCCCAGCGCCGCTTGGCCATGCCGCTCCAGTGATTCGGATCGTACATGCCCTTGATGTTGGATTGCTGCGTGCCCTGCTCCCCTTCGGCATCGTTGGCAACCGGAGCACGAAGTCCGGGAAGGAACTTGTGCTCGGGATCGCCTGGCATCTCTTCACCATGCTCGGTGGTCGCTTCCGGATTGTCGCGCGCCGGCTCCTCGATTCCCGCGGCTTCGGCAACCTCTGCCACATGCTCGGCGCCGGTGTCATGGCCCGGACGTCCGGCTCGCAGATCAGCGATAGCAATCGCTTGCCCTACCCCACGCCCGTGCTGTCTGGCGGACCCTTCGGTCGTGACAATGAAGGCGTGTCCAGCCGCCTTGGCGACGTTCGCCTTGGTTGAAACGAAGGCCACGCCTCCGGCGCGATCTTCCAGCGCCGGCAGAATCTCGAGCGGGTTGGATCCTGCTTTGGCATAACGGCCAGAGTGAGGATGTCCGCGTCCGGTGGCGATTGCCACCGTCTCGCGCTGCGTGCCTGGATACTGGAGTACCGGAAGCGTCAGCGTGCCGGCGGCGGTTTGAATCGTGACGTGGTCTCCGTTGGCGAGACCCATCTTCTCCGCGGTGGCCGGGTTCATCTCGGCGACGGTCTGCCAGCAGATCTTCGTTACTGGATCTGGAATCTCCTGGAGCCACGGCTTGTTCGCGCCGCGTCCATCGGCGAGAAACGGATGCGAATAGACCACCAGGTACATGTTCCCGCTCGATTGGTCGATCGGCGTGCCGGCGAGTACTGCCGGAACCTGTCTCGCGTTGGCGGCGGCTCCAAGCGACCCGGAAACAATTCCGTGTGGGAGCGCGTGGCTGAGTCCGGCTGCGCCGCCGGGGAATCGGCCGATCAACCAGCTTCTGTAATCCGCGAGAGGATAGCGCGCCGCCGCACCGGGATCCTTCTTTGCGAGCGCAATCAGGACATCGGATGTCGGGCGCGTGTTGAAGACGGGATCCATCGTCGGCTGCTGGAGCGAGATGGTTCCCCGCACCGGCTCCGCGTCGCCCCACTGCTCGAGCGCGTGGTGATCCGGAAGAATCAGATCGGCGAGCTCCGACGTCTCGTCGGGATAGCTCGAGAAGCTCACCTTGAACGGAACCTTCGCCATCGCCTCGGCAAAGCCGACCGATTTCGGAAGCGTGAAAGCCGGATTCGCCCCACGCACCATCAAAAGCGAGACGCCGCCAGAATTCATTCGCGTTGCCAGCGCGCGAAGCTCCGCCGGTGTCGCCATACCATCGAAGCCGAGGTATCCTTCCGACGGCTTGATCGTGACGCCGACATTCCCTCGCGACTGATTGAGCGAATTTGCGGCGAGCGCGACTTCGAGCGCATCTGCCCCTCCCCCACCCGCGAGCACCATGCTCGGAGTGGTCGCGGCGAACTCGCGTGCGAACGCCTGGAGCACCGGCGCAGAGACGCCGGTGGCCTGGGATGCCGCTTCCACCGGCAGTTGGCCGGCGAGCATCCGTACTACTGCCATCTCGCTTCCCGGTCTGCAGTCAATCCACTGATCGGCGTTCAGTCCAGTGAGCGAGCGCCGGGGACCGACGTAGACGAGGCGCGGAGCCTTGTCGTGATCCGCACGGGCGTCGGCGAAGTCGAGCTGCTGCGGAACCATCGCTCCCCAGCTGTCGAGAAAATCGGCTCCAATGGAAACGACCAATCGCGCGGCGCGGAAATCGAGCCGCGGCCACGCGACGCCGTAACTCTGCCTGTTTGCGGCGATCGCTGCGTGGTCCGCACTCGCATCGTAACTGAGGTGGGCCGGCATCCCGAAAGCGGAAAGCCAGGAGTCGAGAAAGCCGGGAAAGCTTCCGCTCTCGTGCTGGTTGATGAACACGGCGCCAGAGGCCCCGCCGCGACTCCGCACTTCGCCCAACTTCTGCGAGAAGACTTGAAGTGCCTCGTCCCAGCCGATCGACTCGAGGCGTCCATTCCGGCGAACGAGCGGGCCGCGGTGCCGGTCAGGATTGTACAGTCCCTGAAGAGCCGACTGCCCGCGCGCGCACAGCGCGCCGCGATTCACGGGATGCTCTGGATTTCCCTCGAGCTTGATCGTGCGTCCGTCGCGCGTCTCCGCGATTATGCCGCAGGCGGCCGAGCATTCACGACAGGTCGAAGCGTAGTAGCTCGAGACGCCGGGCACCGTCTGATCGGGCGATACAAGATACGGAATAAGCTTTTCGACTTTCTCCGACGTGCAGCCCAACATTGTCGTGGCAGCGGTTCCAACGCCCAGGACCTTGAGGAATTCCCGGCGCTTCACGCCGCCTGGCGCCACCGCTGGAGTCTCTTTCTCAGCGCTCATTCGATACTAGTAGTGACACGAGCTGCAGTCGTATCTCGCGCGGAACGGCGGATTCGACTGGCCGATGTGACAGTTGATGCACCAACCCATGTTGAGCGATGAAGCCTGATATACCTGCTTCATGTTTTGTATCTGCCCGTGACAGGTCTGACAGGTCACGCCCGCGTTCACGTGGCGCATGTGAGGAAAGTGGACGTACTCGGGAAGCTTATGGATGCGGATCCACGGGACAGGCTGATTTTTTCCCCAGAACCCGACCAGCTTCTTGATCTCCGCCTTATTGCCATCGGATGATCCCGCGATGACGGTGTGACAGCCCATGCAGGTCCCCACTGCCGGCAGACCTGGATCGAAGGACTTGTTGGCGGAGAAGTGACAGTAGAGGCAGTTCATCTTCAGCGTGTCCACGTGGATCGTGTGACGGAACTGGACCGGTTGCACCGGGCCGTTCCCTTCCGATGAAGAGGCGCCGCTATATGCCGACAGCATGGTGGCGAGCGCCGCGATGCATACGAATCCCGGCACGGCCAGCCATCTGCTTCGCAAGTTCATCCGCGATTATTGTCTAAAGGCGAGTTAATCAATCGGCTTTGTGAAGAATTTCACAAGCAGATCGACACGCGGAAAAATGTTCGGACACAGATGGCCGCGCAAGGTGTGCGATCACTGCTGCAAACCTCCGGCCTTACCCCTACGGATTCGGTCGATTGTTCGAATCACCTCTATGAAAATCGCGCGCACCAGCGCGAGCTCCCGCGAATCGGGCGCGGTGCGATAGAACAAAGTGCGCACGGAGCGCATGATGTGCTCGTGAAATCGCGTCTTGAAGAATTCGATTTCGTAGAGCGCGCGCTCCGCGTCTGCGAACAGCTGCTCGTACTGCTCGGCAGTCGCCGGCGGCGCGTCCTTGCGCGGAGGCGCGAGCTTTCGTGTAGCGTCGGCCGCGGAAAGGTGCAGCTCGTAGAGAGCGATCAAAACTGCCTGCGCGAGGTTGAGCGACGCGTGGTCCGTCGTTGGAATCGTCACGACCAGATGTGCTCGATCGAGTATCTCGTTCGGCAGTCCTTTGTCTTCCCTTCCAAAGAGGAGCGCGACGGGCCCCTCACGCGCAAAGTCAAGGAGCTCTTCGCTTGCGACGCGTGGCGTGGTGAGGTCGCGCTTGGCGGCTCGTCGTCGTGCGGTAAACCCGGCCACGCGAACGCATCCATCGAGGGCTTGCTCGATCGTCTCGCAGTTCTTGATGCGCTCGATGATATCACCCGTGTCGTGCGCAATACCCTCGAGGCGCCACGGATCGTACTCGACAGATCGAACGAGATAGAGATCCGAGACACCCATGTTCTTCATCGCGCGAATGGTCGCGGCAATGTTGATGGGATTCTGCGGCTCGTAGAGCACCACGCGTACAGCCGACAGAATCGAATCTGGTACGCCGACGGGTACGCCGGCGTCGCGCTTCGCTGTGCGCGTCAAGAGAGGCGATGAAAAATGCTGCCCCCACCACTCCAGCCCTGGTTGGAGAGGGCAGCATCGTGCCGAAGCAGTCTACCCGCCCCGGCAATTCGGCCCGCGCCTAGACGACTGGTCGTCCCGTGATCAGGCGATAGATGATGACGATTACGGCGATGACCAGCAGGATGTGGATCAGGCCGCCACCGACGTGCACGACGAAAAACCCAAGCACCCACAGGATCAACAGAATTACTGCGATCGTCCAAAGCATTGTGGAATCCTCGCAAGAAGTGAGATACACCTGGCGCGATAGGAAATGCCCCACGCTTTGCGCGCAGCCGTACCGACGTCTGAGCGTGACACCAGGCCTGTCCCTGCAAGAAAGCAACGAGCATGCCTGAACCTCTAGGAAGACCGTGGTGCAAACAGCTCATTTTGCGTCGCATCGTCGTAGCGCACGCGCGATCCGTCGATCCAGGCAAAAGAGGTGAGCCGATGTTCGTGATCTGCTGAATCGATAATGTGCCGGACCTCGGCACCACGAGCGACCGCTGCGTCCGAAATCAGAGAGCGATGACAGCGCCAGGGCACTGCCTCGGCGCACATGATCACTGTCGGCTCCCTCTCGGCGGCAGCGAGGAGCTCGTCGAGCGCGCTCAGGAACCGCGGCGTTTCCATGTAGTCCGCGTACGCTCTGAAGCTCTCGTTGCGCCAGGTGGTATTGTGCGAATCCCTGTTCGGTTTCCGGCGGCCGCCCAGCTCGGGGGCGTGCGTGTAGCTGACTCCGACCGCCGCCAGCGATGTTGCCAGCTCCGGCCCATTGAAGTGAGGATATCGCCTCGATGCGGGAAAGGCGCGCACATCGACAAGATGGGTCACGCCTTCCCTTCCCAGAAGCGCGAGAAATTCCTCGAGCGATCTGGTCGAATGTCCGATCGTAAAAAGCCTAGCGGGGGCCACGCTCCACGAAGCTGCCCCCTTCTACTCTCGGCGTTCCGGATGGAGGCGTGATTCCCGTCGACCCGGTCTGATGAAGAGCCTGGCGGCCGAGGAGAATTCTGGTCGCCCTGACGTCATGACCCATGTCGATGAGAAGCAGTGCCAGGTCCCCACTCCCCCACAGCAAACCGGCCAGCACCACGAGGCGGCTCATTTCGCCGAGCAGGGTGGGAATCGACGTTGTGCCCTGCGTCACGAGTCCGGTGATGATCTCGGAGACGAGCAACAGGAGCAGAATGATCGCCATGAGCTTGAACAGCTTCGACAGATAACCAAGACCCACATATGGCTCGAGGTCCGCCAGTCGCACCGGCATCGCGGGATCGCGCTTGGGGTTGGCAGGCGAGTGCCGGTGGTCCTCGGCGGGCGTCGTGGGACTACCGGTTGTTGTCGTTTCCATTAGCTGTCTCCTGTTCCGATCCAGCGAGCGGAATAGCCTCGCGTGTCGATATGGGTGAACGGCCCGTGGGCCGACGTGCCGGAATATATGCCGCACCCTCCTATCAGCGAAGGGTGTGCCCGTTCGACGCGGTTGACCGCATCCTGAATGACTTTGGCATCTGCAATATTCACGCGCCCGTCGTGATTGAGGTCGTCCATCTGACCGTTTCCATCGTTGTCGATGAAGATGTCGTTGGCATCCCCGTACATATGGCGGCTCAGGGCAGCCCGGCCCCGCGGATCACCGCCTCCCGCATTGTATTGGGGACTACGGAAGCCGCTCAGAACGCGTATGCCAGCCGGATTGATCCCGTGCTCCTTCAAGTCAGCCAGAACGAGCTCGTCCTTGTCGATCATTTTCAGGTCGACGACGATGTATTTCGGCCAGACGTTCTGCTGGTCGTGGGGCAAAAAGTCCTTGAGCTTGAAATGCTCCGAGAGCTGGGTGTTCTGGTTTTGCGGGGTGACCTCGATGAAGCCGCCGGGAGGATCATAGCTCACTCCCGGTTGTCCCTTTTTCGCCGCGGGCCAGTTCCCGATGTAGTAGAGACCAAGAC
>DASXYR010000109.1:0-5007 GCA_036502385.1 Gemmatimonadaceae bacterium | reverse complement strand
AGACAGAGAAGGCTGGTCCAGATCGACTGAGCGATGAGCGCCGCCGACGGAACGTTGTTGCGATTGAGGGTGCCGGCCTTACGGAAGAACAATTTGTCGCGCGCCATCGCGTAATAGACGCGAGCACCGGACAGGATCAGTCCGTTATTGCATCCGAACGTCGAGATGAGAATTGCGGCGGCCATGATGGACGCTCCAGCGGCGCCGAAGATTGTCTCGGCAATGGCGCTGGCGACGCGGTCCTGTGTGGCGTACTGAATTCCTCGCTCCATCACGGTCGCGCCATTCTTCACGCCGTGAAGGGGAAGCGCGCTCAGATAGGAGATGTTCGCCAGCAGGTAGATGACGCACACCAGCCCGGTTCCGTAGATCAGCGCGCGCGGAAGATTGCGTTGCGGCGAGTGCACTTCCGCTGCCGCGAATGTGACATTGTTCCACGCGTCGCTGGAGAACAGCGAGCCCACCAGAGCTGCGCCGAACGCGAGCACGAGCGCCGGCGTGAACGCGACCGGATTGAAGTTTCCGGTGGAGAAGTTGGCTGTGATCGCCTCGGCGTGGCGGCCGAGCGTGAGCCCAAGGAGAATCAGCGCGGCGAGTGCACCCGTTTTCACGACGGTCAGCGTCGTCTGCACGACCTTGCCTTCCTTGATTCCGCGCAGGTTGATCCATGTCAGCACCCAGATCGAGATCAGCGCGATCAAACGCTGCGGCGACAACCCGAGCTGAACGGGATCTCCGGCGGTGGCGAAGTCCATCTGCGGAAACCACGCGTATCGGTCCGGGCTGACGGCCGGCCAGAGGACGCCGAGGTATTTTCCGAACGCCACGGCTACGGCGGCGATCGTCCCGGTCTGGATTACGACAAAAAGGGTCCAGCCATAAAGAAAGCCCATGAGCGAGCCCATGGACTCCCGAAGAAACACGTACTGACCGCCAGCCTTCGGATACATCGCCGCCAGCTCACCGTATGCGAGGGCCCCCAAGATGGTGACGACCCCGGACACTACCCAGGCCATCAAAAGCCAGAAGGGCGAATTCACGGTCCGGGAAATGTCCGCCGAGACGATGAATATTCCGGAACCGATCATCGAGCCCGCGACGAGCATCGTCGCGTCAGTGAGCGTCAAGGCTTTGACGAATTCGCGCGACGACGGAGCGGTGTCGGCCGTGGATGTCGTGGGTGTCAACGCTCTCCTCAAAATGCTCGGTTTCGGCCGGGGCGATCGCCTCCTCTACAGCGGGCAGAAGTTACCCGAGCCAGGAGTTTTTTGCTAGGGAACAGGGCTAGAAAATGATCTCGATTTCCGCAGTGTCCGGCTTTGGAGTTCCATCCGCATGTACGCCTGGTCTGAAGCGCATCGACTTGAGGACTTCGGTGACCCGCTTGTTGTAGTCCCCGTCGCGCGTTGGGTTGAAGCCGAGCAGCCTCGAGTTTCCCTTCGCGTCGACTTCAAAGAACGCCTTCATGTGAAAGCCCTTCACCGCGTTTGGCGCGGGCATCGGCGGAATGAATAGATCGCGCACAGTCGGCGGATAGTCTTTGCCCGGCCCACCGCCCGTGCCCGGGCCGAGCCCGCTGCCGCGTCCCGTGCCTTCGCCCGAACCGACACCGCCGCCACTCCCCGGCCCAGCGCCGGCCGTGCCGGCGTTGCCACTGCCCTCACCGACGGCTGGCGTAGTCACTGGTGTGGGGCTCACCTGCTGCGCTGGCGTCACAGGCGATTCAACGGGAGGTTTTGGCTCCGGCGGTTTCACCGGAGGAACCGTCTCACGCGTCACGGTCGGCATGACCGTCGGATCAGACCTGACGCGCACGTACTGAAGATGCTCGGTAGTCGAGGCTCCCCCGTTCGTGCCACCGCCACCACCGCCCGCAGGCCCGGGGCCACCGCCCCCCAAGACGTCAGGTCGCGTGAAATCCGACGACCCGACGATAGGGGCCAGAATGAGAAAGAGGATCAAAGCGTGCACGAGCAGCGACGCGATGATCCCTTTCCATTCTTTTTCGTTTTTTTGCCGCTGCTCGAAAGTCGGGTAACGCGTGACTACTTCACATCCTTCGGAGTGGTGGCAATAACTTTGACACCAGCCCCACGCGCCACGTCCATCGCGGTGATTACATCCGAGTACTTCACAGTCGGATCGCCCTTGACGAAGATGATCTTGTCGGGGCGCGGATCATAAATCTCTTTGAGCTTGCGCGCGAGATCGGCCTTTGTCACCGGCTGTGAGTTGATCTTGAAAGTATTTCCCGGCAGAACTTCGAGCACGATCTGCGACGGCGGTGGCCCGCTGTTCGTATCGTCCGGTGTCGGATCAGGCAGCTGCAGATCGATCGCCTTCCGCGACATCGGAATTACCATCATGAAGATGATCAGGAGAACCAGCAGCACGTCGATCATCGGCGTGACGTTGATCTCGTTCGTCAGGGCGCTGTTGCCCCCTCCTCCAGACATGGCCATTACTTCTTTCCTCCCGCTGGCGGAGCGTTGAACATGTTGTCGGTCTGAACGGCGGAGATCGTGCCCGGCCGCTGATCGGTGATCATACCCGTCACGCGAACATCGTTGTGAGCCGCGATATCGAGCGCGTCGAGAACCTTCCCGTACTGCAGATCCTTGTGCGCCTTCACATAAAGAAGCTTGTCTTCCGTGCGGTTCTCGAAGATCGCCTTCAGTCGTGTCCCGAGCTCCGCATTCGGAATCGCCTGCTTGTTGAGATAGTACTGCCCGTTGGCATCGATCCCGAGAACCTGGTCCTGATCTTCTTCGGGATGCGGCTTGAGGTTGACGCCGGTGGGCGGAATCGCCTGGAATCCAGACGTGATCGCCGGAATCACGAGCATGAAGATGATCAACAGCACGAGCATGACGTCGATCATCGGCGTCACGTTCGGCGCGGCCTTCACGCCTCCGGAGCTACCAGCTGACATTGCCATAGGTCACCCCTCCTCGGGTTTACTGCGAGATTGGAGCTGAGCCCGCGGTCGCCGTGGTGTTGAATTCACGGGTGAAGCGCGAGCGGCCGAATTCGCCGGTGCCCGAGATGTTCTTGATCATGTAGTCGATCATTTCCTTCGACGTGTACGTCATCTCGGCGGTGAGATTGTCGATCTTGATCTGGAAATAGTTGAAGAGCCACACTGCCGGGATCGCGACGATGAGACCGAAGGCGGTCGTGATGAGTGCCTCGGATACACCGGACGAGATCGACGCGAGACCGCCGGATCCGGAAGCGGCCATGGCGGCGAAAGAGTTCACGATTCCCATGGTGGTGCCGAGCAGTCCGACGAACGGCGCGGTTGCACCGACGGTCGCCAGAATTCCGAGGCCACGCTTCAGGTCCGTGATCGTCATCAGCATTTCGCGCTCGACCGCGCGCTCAGCCGAATTGATGTCGGCGACCGTGACCGATCCATCCTGGATCAGCGGGCGAATCTCGGTCAGCGCGCCACCGAGAACGCGGGCGACGTGCGACTTCTTGTACTTGTCCGCGAGGGTGACAGCTTCGGCGAGGTTGTCTTCCTCGAGGAACTGCGAGAACTCGGGAGCGAACTTGCGCGTCTCTTTCTGCGCCGCGCGTAGGTCCCACCACTTCTTGATGGCGACTGACAGCGACCAGATGGACATGATGGCGAGGACATACACGATGCCCTTCGCGAAGTTGCCCATCTGGTTGTAAATGTCGAGTAGTGACAGCTGCATTGTTTACTCCGGAGAGGTTGTTGTTAGCGCGGAACGGCGAACTGGAACGACTGTTGGACCAGCTGATTGACCGGCTTTCCGCCGATCATCGCCGGACTGAATTTCATCCTCGGCAGGACGCTCTTTACGGCCTGCGAGAAAAGCTCATTCGTGGTCTTTAGAATCTTGAAGTCGTTATCGACGGAAGCCTTGCCGTCCGCATGTACGACGAATTGGGCCTGAACTTCCCCAGCGATGCCCGAGCTCTCGAGAACCGACGGATACTTCGGCTTCGGGCTGTCCTGAAGCATCTCTGCCGGCTTCTCGACCTGGAACTCGAAGTAGGTCTGGTTGGTGACCGGGCCTGTGCCTCCAACTACGCCATTGCCCGTTCCGCCCTTGACGCCCTTACCGCTGAAGTCGCTTTCATTGGTGATGGCCTTGGACAGATCGATCTCGGGGATCTTGATGTCGATTTTCACCGGAGCGCGCAGCACCTGAAATCCCTTCGGCGGTGGCGGCTTCACGATGACTTCCTTGGGAGGGGTCTCCTTGGGAGGCTCCTTCGGTGGCTCCTTCTTCACCTCAACGAACTGGATCTTTTCCGCCTTCGCCTTCTCGTCCTTGACGCCGGCGCGGGCCGTCGCGTACACGGCTCCAGCGATGAGGAAAGTGTGCAGCACGACGCTGAACACAGTACCTCCAGCCATCTTCTGCTTCTTCGCCTTCGACTCGATTAATTGATTAAACATTCCTCACCCAGGTAGGAAGTCCGTGACGAATAGTGTTCCGAACCGTAACACGATGGAATAGGCGCAAGATTAAGAATCAATGAAATAGTCCAGGAGCAGACTAACTATCGCGATAGCTTGAACACGAACGGCATCTGGACGAGCTGTCGTACTTTCTTCCCGCCGACCTCGGCGGGAGCGAACCGCATCTCGCGAAGTGTCGCTCGGACTTCCCTCTCGAACTGCTCGTTATCGGAGCGCAGGAACGAAATGCTTCCCGGTTCCACCCGCCCCTGATCGTCGACTACGAAAACGGCCACGACTTGGCCTTCGACACCAGCCATCCTGAGTGCGTCCGGATAGCGTGGAGGACTTCCCCCCGGCAACATGGCGACCTGCTTCTCGACTTGGTCCGCGCGAAAAGTCGCGCCGGGCGAAGGCAACGAATTTCCCGCGCCATCGGCGGCGTTCGTTGGAACCCGCGCGAAGTCACCTGGCCTCGCTACTATAGGGTCTGCACCGATCGGGACGACCGAGATATCAGGAATCTTTACATTTACAAGAATTGGTCGCCGGCCATCTATCCGGGTGGA
>DASXYR010000108.1:0-10864 GCA_036502385.1 Gemmatimonadaceae bacterium | reverse complement strand
GTGCTCGACGTGATGATGCCCAAGATGGACGGGATGGAAGTTGCGCGGCGTCTCAAGGCAAGAATGGCGAACAAGGAGCTGCCATTCATCCCGATCATCATGCAGACTGCCCTCGATACTACCGAGCACAAGGTCGAAGGTCTTGGAGCCGGCGCGATCGACTATATCACCAAGCCGATCAACTTCGCCGAGCTCGAGGCGCGGGTGAACTCGCTGCTCCGGATCAAGAAGCTGCAGACGGAGCTCGAGGCGAAGAAGACAGAGCTCTCGGACCTGAACAACCAGCTCAAGAAGATCTCACTGACCGACGGCCTGACCGGAATCGAGAACCGGAGGTCGCTCGAGGATCGTCTCAAGGAGATGTGGAGCCACTCCGTGCGGCTGCACGAGCCGATGGCGATCGTGATGTGCGACATCGACAAGTTCAAGAGCGTCAACGACAACTACGGACACCAGGCGGGCGACGCGGTGCTCAAGGAATTCGCGAGGCTCCTGAAGGACGAGGCGCGCGAGATCGATCGCGTCGGACGTTACGGAGGCGAGGAGTTCCTCCTGATCCTGCCCGGCACGGTGCTGGACGCGGCGGTCACGTTCGCCGAGCGACTGCGCGAGAAGGTGGATGGCCATACTTTTAAGTACGAGGGCGGCGAGCTGAAACGCACCATGAGCTGCGGGGTCGCATCGTCGCCCCATCCAAAGGTCAAAGACCAGGAAGCTCTGGTGAGAGCGGCGGATGACGCTCTTTACGTTGCCAAGGAGTCCGGTCGCAATCGGGTGATTCGCTTCGACGGCGCTGAATTCAACGCACATACGCAGACCAACGAGAACAACCCTACCGATGGCGACAAGCAGGGCAAAGAAGGCGGAAGCGGACCAGGAAGCACCCCTGGATCACCGCCCCGAGCGCCCGCCACGGCCCACGGCGGACGCGCAACGGCATAACCGCGCCGGGGAGCTGCGCGCCCTTCTCACGCGCGCGTCCCACGAATACTACGTCCTCGATCGTCCCACCATTGCGGACGCCGAATACGACAAGCTCTTTCGGGAGCTCCAGGAGATCGAGAAGAATTTTCCGGATTGCCTGACTCCGGATTCTCCGACGCTCAGAATTGGCGCCGAGGTACAGAGCCAGCTCTCCAAGCACGAGCACCTGCGGCCGATGCTCTCCCTCAATAACGCCTTCAACGACGAGGAGCTGCGCGCGTGGGAAGAGCGTCTGGTCCGTCTCGCGGGCGACGACGTTGCAAAGTCGGGCTACACCGCGGAACTGAAAATCGACGGGATTGCGGTCGCTCTCACCTATGAGAATCAGCTTTTCGTCACGGGTGCAACGCGTGGCAACGGCATCATCGGCGAAAGCGTCACCGTCAATCTGCGCACCGTGCGCGACGTCCCACTGCGTCTTCACGAGAGTGCGCCGCGCGGTCGGATAGAAGTCCGCGGCGAGATCTATTTTCCGTTCGACCGCTTCGAGGCGATGAACGAGGCGCGCGCGCGAGCGGGAGATTCTCTATTCGCCAACCCTCGCAACGCAGCGGCGGGGAGTCTCCGCCAGCTCGACCCGGCAATAACGGCGTCTCGGCCGTTGAGATTCTTTGGCTATTCGGTCGCCGCGCCCGACGGCGAGGAGCTGCCATTCGAGACGCAGTCGGAGCTACTCGACGCGCTCGTCAAGTGGGGGGTTCCTGTGGCGCCGCACCGTCAGCAGTGTCGCACACTGCAACAGGTCGAGGCGTGGGCGCATGCGCTCGAGCACAAGATCAGGGCGGAGCTCAACTTCGCGATCGACGGCGGCGTGGTGAAGGTCGATTCGCTTCGGCTCCAGGACGAGCTGGGCGTAGTGGGAGGGCGAGAGCCCCGGTGGGCGATTGCGCGCAAATTCGCTCCCGACATCGCCGAGACGAAGCTTCTGGCGATCGAGGTGAACGTCGGGCGAACGGGGGCGATGAATCCCTACGCCGTGCTCGAGCCGGTCGAGATCGGCGGGGTGATCGTCAAGCTCGCGACGCTCCACAACGAAGATCTCGTCATCGCCAAGGATCTTCGCGTCGGCGACTGGGTGCAGGTGAAACGCGCGGGCGACGTAATCCCGCAGATCATCGCCCCGATTCCGGATAGACGCACCGGAAACGAGAAGCCGTGGAGGATGCCGGAACGGTGCCCGTCGTGCGGAACGCTGGCCACCCGCGAGGAAGGCGAGGCCGCGATCTATTGTCCGAACATCGCCTGTCCCGGGCGTCAGCTGGAGGGTCTGGTCCATTTTACCTCGCGCGGCGCGATGGACATCCGCGGCCTGTCCTACGCGAGAATTCAACAGCTCGTCCAGGAGGGGCTGGTGAAGGACCCGGGCGATCTTTACGCGCTCACGAGAGCGCAGCTCCTCGAGCTCGAGGGATACGCCGAGAAGGGGGCGGACGGCTTGATCGCGGCGATCGAAACGTCGAAGACGCAGCCGCTCTCTCGACTGCTGAGCGCGCTCGGAATCAGGCACGTCGGCTCGATCGCGGCCCAACTTCTCGCCTCGCATTTCGGGACGCTCGAAGCGCTCATGTCTGCATCGCCGGACGACATACTGAATGTCCGTGGCATCGGGGCGACGATTGCCAATGGAATCGTCGCGTATTTTTCTGACCCGGCGGGACGCGCGCTCGTCGAAAAGCTGGGAGGGCACGGCGTGAATTTCACCGAGCCGCGCGCCGTGGTCGCTGGTGGGCCGCTGAGTGGGCAGACCGTAGTGATCACGGGAACGCTGCCGACCCTGAGTAGATCGAAAGCGACGGCGCTGATCGAGGCGGCAGGGGGGCGCGTCACTGGATCCGTCTCGAAGTCGACCACATTTCTCGTCGCGGGCGAGGAGGCAGGGAGTAAATTGGAGAAGGCCAGGTCGCTCGGCGTCGAGATAATCGATGAGGAGAAACTCTTGCGCCGAGTGGAGTCTTCAGCAACATCTTCCCCGTGAAATCGTCATACAACGCATGACAACCTCGCAAGCTCCTGAGCTCATTGGCCTCGCGCAGCGCACTCTGCGTGACCTGCGGCTGCGCGTCGCCGGCGCGAGCGGCGGCGGGCCAGATGCACTTCGTGAAGCTGGATACGCTGGAGCCGGCTCGCTGTTCGATGCCTTCGACAGCTGGCTCGGCGAGCGCGGCTCGACGCGCGCGGAAGACCTGGCGGTCGACGAGTTCTCGCAGCGCGCGGCCGAGTTCTTTCAGGCCGCGGGCTGGGGCAAGGTATCGTTCCGGTCACTGCACGACGCGCTGGCAGTGATTGACATCGAGAACTGCTGGGAAGCGCAGCTCCACGGCCAGGGCGAGACGGGCTGCCACCTCACGACGGGCACCCTCGCCGGATTCCTGGGTTGTCTCGCCGATTATCCGGTGGGCGTGATGGAGATCGAGTGCGGCACGAGCGCCAACACGCGTTGCCGCTTCCTGGCGGGAAATGCGGACATGCTGGAGCACGCGTATGAGAGGCTATCGCGCGGAGAGGAGTGGTCGAGCATCGGGGCGGAGAACTCTGATTAACCGCAGCTGCAACTGAACACTACCGGCCGGGGGCTGTGAGCGGAGCGGCCTGCGGCTTCGGGTTAACTGCGTACAAAGGGCTGGCATCCAGAACGGAAGGTTCGGAATCGGATACTTCGGATGACTCTGATCTTTCGGATTGCTCCTCGTGGCGCGAAAGGGCGTAACACCAGGCCGTGATCTTTTTTTTGTTATTTACCCCTAGAGATCTGTGCGCGCCGCGGTGCGTCCCCGAGTGGCAGTTCCCAAAAATCCAGGCCGCCGACGAGGAGGAGCCGTAACGCCTCGTGGAGCGATCCATTTGATCCGTGTCATCCGAAGTATCCGATTTCGAACCTTCCGTTCTGGATGCTGGTCGCACCGTACGTAGTGAAACAATTACGCCACTCATTGCCGGCCGAAGCGGCGTTCCATGAGTCAGAACGCGTCCGCGTAAAGCGGATTCGGAACCAGCTCGCCATCAACAAGAATCTCCTTATCCCACGGGAGGATGATCGTGCTCTCCGTCCCGATTGCGTGGAAATCGGGCTTATACGCGCCGGTCTGAAATGCGACAGCGGTTTTTATCTCCGAAGCGCCGGCGTCCGTTACCGCCGAGATGGCGAGGCGGATCGTGTCGCCCGAATCGCAGGTCTCATCCACGATCAGCACGCGCCGGCCACGCACTTCGCGGGGTGCGCTTCCGAATATCGCCGGCGTCTCGCGCGCCAGAGTCGATCCGAATTTCCGGCTCACGACGAGTGAGTGAAACTCCCTCCCCATGATCGCGGCGATCACCGCGCCCGGGATCACCCCCGCGGTCGCGATCCCGATTACCACCTCGGGGTCGTACTCGCGAGCCACCTTGAGGGCGAGTCCGCGCGACAACTCGCCGAAAAACGGCCATTCGATTTCGAGCACGCCTTTCGCAAGGTCGACGGTGCGTTTACGGGGTGACATTTACCTCTCAAAGTGTTCGGGGAAAAGCAGTTAGAGTTAAGCTAGCCCTCCCACATCTTAGTCGGTAGATTCGACCAAATGTCATTCTGGGACCGCCTAACTGGCGGAAAGCCGAAACCGGTGCACCGTGAGAACCTCGATTATCTGAACGAGGCGCTCGCGCTCGAGCGTCAGGGCGACTACGACGCCGCGCTGACGTCCTACCGGCTTGCCCTCCGGCAAAAGCCGAACAATCACAAGGTTCTCCAGAATATGGCGATCGCGTACTCGAAGCTTGGACTGCTCGATGAAGCCGTCCGCTGCTATCGGCGCGCGCTCGCCATCGAGCCCAAGCTCTCCGGCGCGCACTACGGCCTCGCGTTCCTTCTCCTCAGACGTGGCGAAGTCAGCGACGCCGCATTTCACCTCGAAGCTTTCCTGATGGATCCCCCGCGCAGCGCTGAAGCCGAGCGTTGGGTGAAGCACGCACAGAAAACCCTCGACGAGATGAAAGCCTCCGATCCCTCCCCGCCCCAGCAATCACCGGAACCAACCGAGGATCACCGGTTCAAAAGCAGCGAGTACCCGGGGATTATCGAATAGATGGGAGCTGTCCTCGCTGTCGTAAGCCAGAAGGGAGGAGTTGGCAAAACCACCACCGCAGTAAATCTCGCCGCAGCGTTTGCCCGCCGCGGCATGAAGACGCTGCTCATCGATGTCGATCCGCAGGGTTCCGTGCGATATGGAGCCGGACTCCAGCGCGGACATCCCACCGCCGGCTTCGCCGACTACCTCAACGGTGAGCGAACCCTCCGCGAGATCATCCTGCCCACTGCCCTCCCCTGGCTGCGCGTGATTCTCGCCGGCTCTGTGGCGGATGAGGCAGATCACGCGCTCTACTCACAGCTGGTGCGTGAGACCGATGTACTCCAGGACCTGCTGCAGATGGCCGAGCAGCGCTGCCAGGTCGTGGTCGTGGACACTCCGCCCGGTTTGGGCTCGATCACGCGCAAAGTCCTGGGCGGCGCCGAGCACGTGATCGTCCCTCTTCAATGCGAGCCGCTGGCGCTTCAGACGACGCCGCAGATTCTGCGTGCGATTCAGGATATTGTGGCCGTCAACGAGCGGCTCACACTCGATGGGATCCTCCTCACGATGTACGAGCCGAACAATCCGGCCAGCGACCGGGTAGTGGACTATGTGAGAAGACACCTTCCATCAAACATCGTCTTCGACGTGTTGATTCCCCGCACCTCCGCCACCGCCGACGCATTTGCCGCGGGACAGCCCGTCGTCGTGCGCAGCCCGGCGGACGCGGCGTCGCAGGCCTACGTCAATCTCGCGACGCTGCTGGCAGACCGGTTGGTATGACTCGATCGCGCCGGTCAGCCGCAATCGCCTCGACGCTCGCGTTCATTGCGACGATGGCCCTCGCATGCGGGGACGTCAGCGGAGGCTCGAGCTCCGTCCTCTCGATTCAGTTCGATTCACTCGGCGCGCCGGGTGTCGTGCTCGGCGATTCGCTTCGCGACACAACTGGTAGCGTGATCCATCCCGTCGTACACGCGTACAATTTCAGCGGCGACGAGATCATACCATCGTCGGCGTGGTTTCAGTCTCCGGACTCGGGGATCAGCGTCGACAGCGCGACGGGAATAGTTGTCGGTGACAGTCTGCGCACCGGCGCCAGAATAATCGCCACCGTCGGGGGACTCCAGGCAATCCAGAAAGTGGACGTCACGCTTCGGCCGGACCTCATTGTGGCGGTTGACGGTTTCGATTCTCTTACGTATTCGCTGATCGACAGCACGAAGAACTTTTCGCCGACGCTCACGGTCAAGGTCACGCATGGCGTAGCCCCGAACGACAGCGCCGTCGCGTCGTACATCGTCAGCTTCAACATCGTCTCTCAGAGCGACCCCAACCTTGCGGTGCTGGTCAATGATGGCAGAATACGCTCGGCGCTGGACACGACCGACACCAACGGAATAGCGGGCAGGGCACTGCATATCGATCCTGCCTTGATTACGTCGGTCTCGGGCGTGGATTCAATAGTCGTGAACGCGAGCGCCCGGTATCGTGGCGTGCCGGTGGCTGGCAGTCCCGTTCGCCTCGTTCTGAAGGTGAAGCAGGCGGGCACTTAGCAGGAAGTCCTAAGGTGTAGCCGCCGGCCAGGCGGAAATCTCGAAGGGGGACAAGGTGATGGAAGCACGAGGCGGTCCGCGCCCCAAACCGGGGACGCTCAACGAGCTCTACTTCGACGCGATCACGAAATACAACCGTCCCGACGCACTTCAGGTGAAGTCGGGCGGTGCGTACAGGCCGATCTCGCACAGCGAGGTGTCGTTGCGCGTCCGGCGCGCAGCGCTCGGCTTGCGCGCTCTCGGCGTTCAGCGCGGGGATCGCGTAGCGATCCTCTCCGAGAACAGACCCGAGTGGGCGATCGCAGATTTTGCCAGCATCACCACCGGCCTTACCGACGTTCCCATCTATCCGACGCTGCCCGCGGATCAGATCGCGTACATGCTCAAAGACTCGGGATCGGTCGCAATCTTTGTCTCGAACAAGGTGCAGGCGGAAAAGATCAAGGACATCCGCGGCATCCTTCCTGCGCTCAAAACCGTTATCGGGTTCGATGAGACTCCCGGACTCACCGATCTGTCGATGGCCGAGCTGGAAAAGCGTGGCGCCGCGGGCGAAACCGACGAAGCGGGCGCTCGGTACAAGAGCGAGGCGCTCAGCGTAAAGCCGGACGACATCGCGACGATCATCTACACATCGGGCACCACCGGCGACCCAAAGGGCGTGATGCTCAGCCACGACAACATTTACTCAAATGTGGCGGCGTCGATGAAGGCGATTCCCTTTGGCGGGCGAGACACGGCGCTGAGCTTCCTTCCGCTCTCGCACATCTTCGAGCGGATGGCCGGCCACTATCTGATGTGGGCGACAGGGACTTCGATCGCCTACGCGGAATCGATCGACGCCGTTCCGGTCAACATGCAGGAGGTGCGTCCCACGCTGGTGCTGTCGGTGCCGCGACTCTACGAGAAGATGTACGCGCGCGTTCTCGAGACCGCTCTCACCGGGGGCTTTCTGAAGAGGAAGATCTTCTTCTGGGGGCGAGACGTCGCCGACCGCTGGGCGACTGAGAAATTGGCCGGAAAGAAACCGGGCGGGATCATCGCGCAGCAGTACGCAATCGCGCAGAAGCTCGTCTTCTCCAAGCTCAAGGCCCGCACGGGCGGCCGCCTGCGCTATTTCGTCTCCGGAGGTGCGCCGCTCTCCCCAGACATCAACAAGTTCTTCTTCGCGGCGGGACTGGAGATTCTCGAGGGTTACGGGCTGACGGAGACCTCGCCGGTGATCGCCGTCAACACTCCGGGAAACTTTCGCATCGGGACAGTCGGCAAGCCGATCGACGGCGTGGAAGTGAAAATCGCCGAGGACGGTGAGATTCTCACGCGCGGCCCTCACGTGATGAAGGGCTACTACAACAAGCCCGACGCGACGCGCGAAGCCATCGACTCCGATGGCTGGTTCCACACCGGGGACATCGGCGAGCTGCGCGACGGGTTCCTGGCCATCACCGACCGCAAGAAGGACATCATCGTCACCGCGGGAGGAAAGAACATCGCGCCCCAGCCGCTCGAGAACAAAGTCAAAACCAACAAGTACGTCGCACAGGCGGTCATGCTCGGCGACAAGCGCAAATTCCCGTCGATGCTGATCGTGCCCAACTTCGACAACCTCGAGAAGTGGGCGAAGCGCCACAACATCGCCTGGACCGACCGCGCGCAGCTGCTCCGGATGCCGAGCATCCACGCGAAGATCGAGCAGGAGGTGAACAGGGAGCTGATCGGCGCCGCGCACTTCGAGGTCCCGAAGAAAATCGGGCTGGTCGAGCACGACTTCTCTATCGAGCGGGGCGAGCTGACGCCGACGCAGAAGGTCAAGCGTCGCGCGATCGACAAGAACTACAAGGCGCTAATCGATTCGCTCTATGCTGAAGCGGAGAAAAGCGGCATCACCGACTCGCACGCCGTATTGGGATGACCTCGGGCGGCTTTTCCGCCACCCAGTACTTGTCGTCGTGAGCGAGGACGGTCAGTCCTGACGGAACGGCGAGGGTCGCGGGTCCCACGACTCGGCCGCGCGGTCGCACCACCCGCGCCGCGGATTCAGCGATACCTTCCGGAAACCAGGCGTCGAGCGCCACGCCAAGGACCGATCCGGTCGCGAGCGGGATCTCGGAAGCCACTCTCAGAAGTCCCACCCTCTCCGATTCTTTGACTTCGCTCGGCGCATTGAGTGCGAGCACGCGTACGTCGGACATCTTGCTCAGATCCTCGGCGGCGTACGCCCACAGTCCGCCGAGTACGACCGTCGCGCCGGCTTCGGTGGCGTCGAGATAGGCGCCAGCGCGTGTCGCCAGCTCTTCGCGGCTATGGCCTGTCGCGATGCGCTCCGCGTCGCGGGCGGGCAGTGACACACCTCCGCTGAAATCGCCCACGCCATCGCGAATCCAGTACTCGGCGGAGCACGCCGGGCAGCCGAGCTTGCCTTCCTCTACGAAACGATTCGAGACCGTGTTGAATGCAGCGACGAGCCAGGTCTCATCGTGCGGCTTGGTGCAGCGCAGCAGGTCGATGAGCTCGATGAACACGGTGGGCGTCTAGCTATGCGAGAGGCGAAGCTCGTCGATGTTGACTCTGTCTGGCTGCGTAACCGCGAACATCACGGCGCTTACGACATCGGCGGGATCGAGCATCGGCCGCTTGTCGTGCGGCTTGCCGGCGGGATCGGTGACGGTCACGGTCCTCCAGATTTCGGTATCGGTCGCGGCTGGCGAGACGAGCGTCGAGCGCACGCCGGTTCCGCGCAGCTCGGCGCGAAGCACCTCATGGATGGCGCGGCTACCGAACTTCGCGGCCGAGTAGGCGGCGTTGCCAGTGTAGATGGTCCGGTCGGCAACGGAGCCAATCGTCACGACGTGTCCCGTCTTCCTTTTCTTCATGTCGCCGAGAAATGCCCGGACGAAGAGAAACGGCGCGACGAGATTGGTGTTGATCGTGTCGATGAAGAATTGGGGCTCCGTCTCCTCGATCGTGGAAACGCCGAAGATTCCCGCGTTGTTGACGAGTATGTCGGGCGGCCCCTCGAGCTCGCTGGCGATCCGCTTGATTGCCCTCTCGACGCTGACCGGGTTGGTGATGTCGCAGGCGATCGGGATCGCGCCTTCGATGGACTGCGCGCGTTCCTTGAGCTTGGCTTCGTTGCGGGCGATGATGACGACGCGCGCCCCCTGTCCGGCGAGCGCCGACGCGATGCCGGCGCCAATCCCGCGGGAGGCGCCGGTGACGACGGCGGTGCGACCGCTAAGTGCGCTCAATCGGATCCGTTGTGGGCGAGACGCAGGAACTCATCGCGCGTCTTCGGGTCTTCGCGGAACGCCCCGCGCAGCGCCGATGTGATGGTCTTCGAGTTCTGCTTCTGGACTCCGCGCATCATCATGCAGAGGTGGTAGGCTTCGATGACCACTCCCACTCCCGCCGGGTTGAGCACTCGGCAGAGACCCTCGGCTATCTGCTCCGTCAGCCGCTCCTGGACCTGGAGGCGCTGCGCGTAGACGTCGACTATTCGGGGGATTTTGGAAAGCCCGACAATCTTCCCATTCGGGATGTAGGCAACGTGCGCTTTCCCGAAAAACGGAAGCATGTGGTGCTCGCACATCGAGTAGAGCTCGATGTCGCGAACCATGATCATGTTGTCGTGCTCTTCCTTGAAGATCCCTTCGCCGACGACCTGCTCGGCGGACGACGCGTAGCCCTGCGTCATCCACCTGAGGGACTTGGCGACGCGCGCAGGAGTCCGGACGAGGCCCTCACGCGCCGGATCCTCGCCCAGGAGCTCCAGCTCCCGACGGACGAGCTCCTCGAATTCCTTATTTTCCTGTGTATTCGACATAGTTGTTTTCGGTCTCCCACAGCACGAGCCTGACGAGCTTGCCCGGCCCGACCTTGGGAGCAAGGATCTTCCAGAAGGCGGTCACGATGTTCTCGGATGTCGGGATGACATCGCGCATGAACGGCACGTCGAGGTTGAAGTTCTTGTGATCGACGACGTCGACGATCTCCTTCTCGACGATCGTCTTGAGCAGGGAGAGGTCGCAAACGTAGCCGGTCTTCGGATCAATGTCGCCTTCGACTGAGACATCGAGCGTGTAATTGTGGCCGTGCCAGTTGGGGTTGTTGCACTTCCCGAATAGCTGCGAGTTCTCGGCGTCCGAGAGCGAGGGGTTATGAACCCGGTGTGCAGCGTTGAATCGCAGGCGGCGGGTGACTGTTACGCGTGGCATGTTTAGGGTAAGATACCGCAGCGGGGTTCAGAGTGCGCTTTTCATCCTGACAACCGAAAGCTCC
>DASXYR010000107.1:0-4509 GCA_036502385.1 Gemmatimonadaceae bacterium | reverse complement strand
CGTCGAGCACAAACGTTCCGCCGGTCCAGGTGACTGTTCCACCAGTGGGGAGGTCGGTGATGCCATCGGAAGCCTGATATGTATCGGTGACTGGAGGCACCTGACCCCGGAACAGCGTGAGCTGATAACTCCCGACCACATTTGCCGGAGTGACCAGGTTGTTATCCTTGCAGCCGGCGAACAGAAGTGGCGTGGCCGCGGTCAGTGCCAGGACGAGCCTCACATTATTGGTAAGCATTGTTCCTCGCGCGCTGCTGGTTGTCGGTTCCCGTTCCGCCACGCGGCACGGATTGTACACAATTCAGGTTGTCTGCAATAACCGTACGTAAGACTTTCGTCGCCGTTGACTAGCTGCGAATTCGAAAGAGTGAAGCAAGCTCCTGGCGAGCCGCTCGCCAGATGGCGCCACCGATCAATCGGAGAGGTGCGCCACCACTGAACGCGCCCGCGATGGCGTAGAGATCGCGCGGACGAAACCTTGCTCCTTCGGCAATTGCGTAGATGGGCTCCCATGACTCCGGGTTGAACTTCGCCTTGAAGGTGTCGAGGCCGATGAAGTTGTAGAATCGCGCTCCATGCAGTCGTACCCATCGAAGCGTCAAGCGTAGCCAAAGAGGCGGCGAAACAGCAGCAACGGGGGCGCGCTCCGAGAGTGGTGAAAGCCCCAGCGTCGCGTAGAAGGAACCGGATTTGGCAACCGCGCGCATCGCGCAATCGATGAGGAGCTCGGCCGTCCCGTTCGGCGCGTGACGCCCTCGCACGATCTGCTCGACGAGCCAGCCATGGCGCGCCGGCACCGGCGAGAGAATTGTGAACGCCACGGCATCGCTTCCCTTCCGCTCGGCGACGAACACGCGACGATCCCGCAGATCACTCAGGGTCTCCGGCTCGACCATGAAATGAAGTGGAGGCAGGCGCCGCGACTGCAGCCAGTCAGCGAGGCATTGTCTGAGGGCAGGATGATTCTCCGCCCTTTCGTGTGGCCACTCGGAGACGACGATCCCCTTGTTACGCGCTCTGTTGAACTGCGCGCGAAGCGAGCCACGCCGCCCCACTGCGCCGGGCCAGCGGTTCGGATCCCAAATCGGCTGCGCACCGAGTAGCACTCGCGACCACTCCGAGCTGCCGCCAAGCCTGGAATCGAGGCGCTCGCCGGCCCCGAAGAAGCACACCCGCTCGCCGAGGCGGCGCGTGTCATCCATGAATTCAACGACGATCGCGTCGAGCCGCGCCAGATCGCAAACCGGCGCCCCTCCGACCACTCGCGTCGATCCATGCCTGACGAACCCGACGACGCCATCTCCGTTTCGCGAGAACCACAGCTCGATCCCGGGATTGAGTATCTGATAGGCAGTCGCGTTCCACCCGAAGCGAAGAACCAGCGCGCGGGCTTTCTCGTGGTCAGAATCAGTCAGCATTTTTGTGTCGAGATCACCGTGAGATCGCTCTCGCACGCCACGCGCCACGCGCGGGAAAGGCCCTTCACCGCTCACCAGAGGTCGCTCACCCATAACGCGGGCACGCTCGCCTCACAACGACTCGTCGGCATGCGCGATTGACGTACTTTGGACCCAGCCGCAAAACATGGGCATCGTTGACAGCTTTTTTTGAAGACCATAGAAAGCATCGTAATGGCACGACGACGGGTAGGACACAACCGGCGTCGGGGGTAGCAGGTACCTCGTCGGCCTGCTACCCCAGCCACCTCGCTGCAGCCAAATTCCAGTGATGCAGTTATTCTCGACGTCCTCATTTGCGCCGCCACCGAGCCTTCGCCTCAGGCGCGACCGAGCGGAGAGAATCCTCAACGGTCTTCGGGCGGCCGTCGTGTTCCTGCTTACGGCGTCGGCGCTGATGTACGCGCCGCACCTCTCGAAAGCCCTCAATACCGCGAACGTCCTCGTGCTGGCGCCCACGCTGGCGTGGACCGTTGCACAGTATCTGATCTGGTACCGACGCGACGAGCTGCCCGACTGGCTGTCCGCCGTGAATCCTATCGTCGATGTCACTGCCGTCACGGCGATCATCGGCGGCTATGCCGTGGCGCAGTCGGGAGTGCTGGCACTTCGGTCGCCGATCTTCCTCATGTATTTCGTCGTGCTGGCCGGACGCCCGGTCGCGTCATCAGTTCGGAAAGCAGCGTTCATTTCGACACTGGCGTGGCTCGAGTACGCCGCACTCCTGCTCTGGCTGTGGGCGACGAACCGCGTACCGATCGTGGTCAACCCGATCGACGCCGTGCAGCTCGCTCGCGTCACACCACTCGACGAAGCCGCTAAGCTCGTGCTCCTCGGCGTCTTCGGGATCGTCTCGACGTACGCGACTTACTGGGTGGAGCACCTCGTCCGCGAAGCGAGCAAGGAATCGGCGGAGCGGCAACGGGTCGTAACGCGATTGGTGCAGGCTGAGCTCGATACGCTAAAGCTACAGCTCAATCCGCACTTTTTGTTCAACGCGCTCAATAGCGCGATGGCGCTCATCGCAACAGATCCGCCCGCTGCCGAACGCATGGTGTCCGAGCTGAGCGATTTCCTGAGGCTCGTGCTCTCGACGTCGAGCGAGCAGGAGGTCCCACTCGAGCGCGAGCTCGGACTTCTCGATCGTTACGTGGCGATCCAGCGCGTACGGTTTCAGGACCGGCTCAGCGTGACATGCAACATCGAGGACGGAGTGCGCGGAGCACTGGTGCCAAGCCTTCTGCTTCAGCCGCTGGTCGAGAACGCGATCAGGCACGGAATCAGCCCGCGCGCCGGTGCCGGATACGTTCGGGTCACCGCGCGGCGCCTCGGAGACAAACTGTCCATCACGATCCTGGACGATGGCGTCGGCATCCGCGCCCGCAGGTCGCGCGAGCGCTCCCGCGGAACTGGACTCGGCCTCACCAACACAAGGACCAGACTCACTCATCTTTACGGCGATTCCCACGAATTCGAGAGCGGCGACCGCGACGAAGGCGGTTACGCCGTGAGAATCACAATTCCATTCAGGCTCGGAAGGATCTCCCCCACCCGCGACAGCGCGACGGTAGGTGAGAATCTTGCGGCCGTGAGTCAACTATGACTGACCCGATGTTCCGCGTTCTGATTGTCGATGATGAGCCGCTGGCTCGCCAACGCCTCGTCACTCTCCTCAATCGGGTTCCCGACATCGATATCGTCGGCGAATGCCAGAACGGTCTCGAGGCCGTTGCCTCCATCAAAACCCAGAAACCGGATCTGGTTTTTCTCGATGTGCAGATGCCGGAGCTCGATGGCTTCGACGTCATCACCGAAGTTGGAACCGACAAGATGCCGCCGGTGATCTTTGTCACCGCGTTCGACGACTACGCGGTTTCGGCGTTCGAGTTCGGCGCCTTCGATTATCTATTGAAGCCGGTCGACAACGTGCGCTTCCACCAGACGCTCGACCGCGCAAAAAAGCGCCTGAGCGATTCGGGCAGTCCGAGCGTATCGTCGCAGCTCGGCGCGCTTCTGAAGTACGTCGGGCAACTCGACGGCCCAAAAAATCGTATCGGCGTCAAGGTGAATGGAAAGATTCTCTTTCTCGATCCGGACGAGATCTTCTGGATCCAGGCGCGCGACGACCTGGCGCGGATTCATCTGGCCGAAGTCGCGTACGACGTGCGTGAGCCGCTGAGCCGTCTCGAGGCGAGATTGCCGCACAATCGCTTTCTCCGCGTCCACCGCTCGACGATCGTGAACACCGCGCAGGTGCGCGAGGCGCAGCCATTCGACCAGGGCGATCAGCTTCTCATCCTGCGGAACGGCAAGCGCATCACGACCGGGCGAAGCTACAGAAAGGCGGTGCAGGACTTCCTCAAGCGGGCGACGTGAGATCCCTGCTCGCCGCCGAAGACGCGGCAATACCCCTAGTGCTGTGCCGCCCGGAGAGCGCGGATCGTGGCGCCGAGCTGCTCGATCTCCCGCCCATACTCCGTCCAGTTTCCCGCCCGCTGCGCGGCGATCGCCCGGTCATAGTGGGACTGCGCCTGCCTGAGCAGGTCCGCGGTCGCGCCTGAAATCGGTGGCTGCGGTGAAGGTGGCGTAACCGCACCACCCACCGGAGGCGGAGCAACGCCGAGCGCACTGAGAGAATCCTGGACGCTCGTCGGTGTCTGCCCCGTCGCGCCTGACCCGAACAGAGCATTCAGTCCCTCCTCGAGCGTCTCTCCCATTACGACGCGGTTCTCGTGCGCGACTACCACGCGCTTGAGCTCGGGGATGCTTCCACCCTCGGCGCGAAGATAGATCGGCTGCACGTAGATCAGCGACTCCTCGATCGGAATGACCAGCAGCTCCCCGCGAATGACCTCGGACCCGCGCTGATCCCATAACGTCAGCTGACGTGAGATGTCGGTGTCCTGGTTGATGCGGTTGGCGATCTGCTTTGGCCCGTACACCAGACTCTGCTTGGGGAAACGATACACGGACAGCTTTCCGTAGTTCTCGCCGTCCATGCGAGCCACCATCCATGCGGCAAGATTGTCCTTTCCGCGCGGGGTGAACGGGG
>DASXYR010000106.1:0-6137 GCA_036502385.1 Gemmatimonadaceae bacterium | reverse complement strand
GATCTGCGAGACCGGTGAGACCGGTGAGAATGCTGTTGTTGTTGTTGAACAAATCCAATTCCTCACCGGTCTCACCGGTCTCCCCCATTTTCCCCTGTCGCTCCAAGAGTGGCACTTCGAAGCCGGACCAAACTCGCTACTCACCCGAAACTGGCGAAAAGCGCGACTCTATGGAAGCCGGTTCGCCAATTCGGCGAGGTAATCCGCCGCTTCCGTGATCGGTTTGGCGCCGGTGAGCGCGGCCTGATCCAGCGCGGGGATTTCCGGTTCGCGCCGAGGGTTTCTGATGCCAAGGCGTTTGCGAAGCTCGTCGCGGAAAGCGCGGGCGGGGCGGTAGAATCGTTCACGGTAGATGCGCCACGTCACCATGTGGCGCTGGACGAGCTCGGTGCTCTCGCGATCGAGCTCGCGGTCGCGCTCTTCTTCAGACATATGAGGCAGGGTGCGCGGGCTGATCAATGTGGTGACGTATGCGCTATCGCTTCCGGCTTCAAAGCTCCGCATCTCTGCCGCGAGCTGGAGCGTTTCTTCTTTCAGCTCGCCGCGCGGCAGCTCGCTGAGTTGCTCGACGAGTGGATCGATTTCGGGCGCGGGGGCAGCGGTATCCTCGCGAAAGCTCAGATCCACCGGTTGCTGCACCGTGCACAGCAGCCATAGAAACTCCGCGACTGTCACGACAGAGTACGAAAGAACCAGCACCGCGACGATTCGCGGTCCGAGCGGTAACGAGCGCAGTACCCCGTGACCGTGCCACAGGACGTTCAAAACCGAGACAGTAACGCACCCCGCGAGCTTGGTGGGTTGGAGCAGCGGGAGCTGCTTCCAGGCGCGGGGTGCAATGCGTTTCCAGTTGCGATTTTTGAAGGGACGCTTCACGTGTAGCAGACTGTTTCCGCGACAACCTAGTCACGGAATTTGACTTTCTCCTTCTGATTTTGCGCCACCCGGACAACCGTTTTCTTCCAAACTCGGCCGTCACTCTGTGTGGCTAGTATCGTCAGTGAGAGCTCGCGCACGCACGGATCGTCGGACTCTAGCGCAGCCTTCAGCTTCAGCACGTCTTCAGCGCCGAGCTGACCCTCATTTGCCCTCAGCTGATAGTTGACCGCCGAGACTATCGATGCGAGCGGCGTTGATCCTTGATCAGAGACTCCACCACCCCAACCCCAGTCGCGGACCGAGCGCGCCGCCATTGCGCAAGCGATTGGCGCCTTGCGCGCGCGGACGCCGAACCGCGGCTGTGCGTTGATTGTGATCGGAGCCGCCAGCAAGGCCGCCATAAGTAAATGTCTGGATATCGTCATTGTCCGTCTCATGGGAAGGGACGAGGACGCGGCCAGGGCCACGGCCACGGGTCAAAGGAGTTGCGTCCGGCCAATCCGCGCACGGCAGCCTCGCGAATCTTTGGATCGGCCGAGCTGAGGAGCTGGGTCATCGTCGCTTCGGAGCGCTCGCCGGATTTCATCAGTCCGCGAATGAGCGCTCGCCGCACACGGTCGTTTTTCTCGTCTCGCAGCGCGTCGCGGAGCGCCGGAAGTGCTGCGGCGTCCTGGATCTGACCGAGCGCCCACGCGGCCTTGAGTCGGGTGTCGGGATCCGGATCGTTCAGAAGCCGCAGCAGTCCCGGTGGTGCCTTGGCGCCGCTCTCTTCGTCGAGCTGGCCGATCGCCCACGCCGCGGTTCCCCGGACGCGCGCGCTCTTGTCGCTGGTGGCGGCGCCAAGAATGTCCAACGCGGAGTTGTCCTCGAGCTGGCCGATTGCCCAGACTGCGGTCTCGCGAACTTTGTCTTCGCTGTCCTGCCTGATGGCTGTCGCGAGTGGTGCCACTGCACGTTTGTCTTCCATACTTCCCAGCGCCCATGCTGCCATTTCTCGGACTGCCGGATCCGCGTCGTGAGCGAGCACTCCCCCGAGAGCATCGATTGCATCATGGGCCTCGAGCTCGCCGAGAGCCCACGCGGCGACCCTGCGCACGCGTGGAGAGTCGTCGTGGCTCACAACGCGAACCAGGGCAGCCACGGTGCTCACGGAATCCATGTGACCTACGGCGACAACCGCTGCTTCGCGTACCTGTTCCGCGTTGTCGCCGAACAGGGCGACGAGGGGCTTGAGCGCGCGACCATTGTCGTCAATTCGTCCGAGCGCCCACGCTGAGTTGCCGCGCACGTCGGCGCCCGCATCGCGGAGGGTACGAATGAGCGGATCGACCGCGGTCGGCGCTTCAACGAGTCCAAGTCCGAGCGCGGCTATAGAGCGTAGCGACTGATCTGGCGACGCGAGGCGCGTGATGAGCTCGCTTGCCACGCCCTCTGGCTTCTGCGTGCCGATCAACCGAACCGACATCTCGCGCACACAGCCGTCGTCGGAAGACAATCCCGCCAGCAGGCGCTGAACGTCTTCAACGGGGAGCTGATCGCGGTCGAAATGGTAGCTCGTAGTGGAGACGAAGGAGCCGAGTGGCGTCGACGGCGCGTCGCTCCGATCACCCCACCCGTATCCGCGTATCGCTCTGGATGCGAGCGAGCAGATGATCGGCGGAGCGCCCCGCGCGGCGGTGAGAAGCGCCGTCACGTCGAGAGGTGCGGCTCTCTGATCTCCGCTGCCCAGATCGGCATTCTCTGCCCATCCGGATGTATGCGCCACCGCCGGCGTTCCGCTCAAAGCGGAGAACGCGAAAGTCGCGATTGCAAATCCAAGAACTCGCTGCATGATGACTCCGTTCATGTTGCCCGCCCTGTTGCGGGATAAGTTGAAAAATCAGCACCAACCATCAAAAGAAAGGGCGCCAGTTCTTCGGCGCCCGTTCCGGTTTTACGGATAGGGACGCGGTTCGGGCCATGGCCATGGCCACGGACCAGTCGCATTTCCCCCGGCGAGGGCCTTCACCGCGATCGTTCGGATCTCCTGATCCTTGGATTCGAGCAAGCTCTTCAAAGCGTCGACGGATCTCTCGCCAGTAGCGGCCAGCGCCTTGATGTACGCGACCTGAAGATCCTTGCTCGGCTCGCTCCGAAGCGCGGACTCCAATGCGGGAATCGCCGCGGGGTCTTCGATCTGATAAAGCGACCACGCCGCGAGCTCACGGACTTCGGGATCGGTGTCCTTGAGAAGCGCGATCAACTGAGGTGGTGCCTGCTTCACCTCGGCGCTTCCCATTGCCCACGCCGCGCGCCGGCGCACCGCGGGACTCGCGTCGGAGAGTGCAGCGGCCAGTGCAGGGCCGACACTTCGATCGCCGATGTTGCCCAGCGCCCACGCAGAGATCGCCCGGACCTGCGGACTGGCATCGCCGCGGAGCGCCGTTGAAAGCGCGTCAATCACAGCGCTGGATTTGTGCCCATCGGCAAGAGCCCACGCCGCCATCTCGCGGACGTCGGCGTTCGAATCCCGACGCAGCGCGTTAGCAAGCGCGTCTGACGCAACCTGTTTGTCGGCGTACTCCGACAATCCCCACGCCGCGATGCGCCGAAGGCTCGAGGAAGTGTCGGTCGCCAAAACCTTCGCGAGAAGGCCCGGCCGATCGTCGCTGTCCTTGCCAGCGCCTTGCGGGGCGCCCTTTATCAGCGCGGTCAGCATCGCCGCCGGCGTCGACATCGCTGCGCGAACGGCCTCGTTTGTCGCCGTCGAGACGTGCTCAGACACACTCATCTGCGTGTGCTCAGATATCACCGTGTTGGTCTGCGTGTTCAGGTGGGTCTTTGAGCCGCCGATGATCTCACGCGAATCGGGGTACGCCTTCGCCTGAACCTGCGGGTGCGGCATCAGCGACAGGTCCGACTTTTCCGCAGCTGCCGCCACTGAATCCTGTATTTGCGCGAGTCGCGGCGCCGGAGCGGCCGCCCCGACTACTATAGATATGAGCGCCAGCCCTCCGATCAGCGTCGCGGACTGCCTTCTGCTCGGGCTGCCATGACGCAGCTCGGGATCCAGGATCGCAAGCATGCGCCCCTCAAATTCCTTGCGACGCGCCATCGCGAGCGCCACCGACGGCGTTGCATCGCGACGAACGCTCGTCACGATATCCAGCAGGTGCTCGGCGTAGTCGGTCGCACGCGCGCCGCATGACAGTGCGAGATCGTCGCATGCACGCTCGCTTTCCGAACGAAGCTGCTTCGCGGCGGTCCAGACAAGCGGGTGGAACCAGTACACCGCGCACGCGAGACGCCCGAGCGTATGACCTACCAGATCGTGACGCCGTACGTGCGCCAGCTCGTGGAGCAGCACCGCGCGTCTCCGGTCGAGGGACCAGGCGTCGCATTCGGCGGGCAGAACGATTGTCGGCGTGAGAAGACCGCACGCGAAAGGCATCTTCGCATCTTCGCTGCGCAAAAGGCGCGGCGGCTCCTCGAGCTCGAGCCTGTCCGAGACTTCCCAGAGCGGCGTGAGCCAGTCTTCGGTGTCGAGCGGACGCGCGCGGTTCACGATGCGCCGCACCGCGAGCGATGCGAAGCCGAGCGACGCGGTGATGACGATAACGACCGCGGCCCAGATCAGGAAGAGAACCGATATTCCGCTCATCAGAGTCGAGCTGGAGATCGCAGGCGTCGGATCCGTGACGGGCGCCGCGGCAGCGTTTATCGAATTCGGCGCAATGAGTTCGACTTTTTCATCGCCAGTCTCCGATTTGATGACAACCGGTTTGTCGCCTTTCGAGGTGGAGAGGGGAGAGTACGCGTTGGCGATCGATTTGATCGCCGGCAGAACTCTGACCGGCAATGGAGCCCAGGCGGTGAGCGCGGGGACGAACAGGAGCGCCGCAACTGTCACGAGCCATACGAGGTGACGCGCGCCCGCCGATGCGCGCTGCATCACGACCGTGATGCCGAGCGCGAGGAGAAGAATGATTGTGGCCTTGGCGAGGAGCAGCATCATCGAGACGTTAGAGCCGGTGAAGTCACTCACGGCCGCAAAGAAGTTCGCGATCATGTTATCTCCCACTCTGCCGGGCGCGGCGGATTGTGTTGCGGAGGCGTTTCACATCTGCGTCGCTGAGATCGACGTCGGACATTCTGAGCAGAGCGGTCACTGCCTGCTCGGTTGAATCGCCGAAATAAGTTCGGACTACGTGCGCGAGTACGTCCTCGCGCGCCGTCTCGGTTGGCTTGGCGGGATAGTATATGTAGCGGGGCCCGTCTTCCCGGTGCTTGATCAATTCCTTCTCGCCGAGGATTCGGAGAACAGACCGAACCGCCGAATAGGTGGGCGGATCGGGGAGGTCCGCCATTATCTCGGCGACCGTCGCCCCGGTCCTGCGGTGGAGGATATCCATGACCTGGCTCTCTCTGCGCGAGAGGGCGGTCGACTCTGATTTTGGTGCCATAAGTGTAGTCGCCATTGGAGACGCTGATCGGTCCACAGCTTCGGGACCGGCTTTAGTGTTGAAAAATCAACCCTGCTGAAAATTCAACAGGCAGGGGGATTTGTCAAGAGGGAGGTTGCGGGAGGCGGGAGGCGGGAAAGCGGGAAAGCGGGAAAGCGAAAGCGCGGCTTTGCTTTCCTCCTCCACGACTACTCCCCTTTTTGGTTGGCGGCGATCCAAGCCGCCATCCGTTGCTCGAGAACATCCATAGGCAGAGCGCCGGCGCCAAGGAGCTCATCGTGGAACGCCCTGATGTCGAACTTCGGGCCGAGCGCCGTGCGGGCCTGATCGCGGAGGCGGAGGAAGGTCAACTGCCCGACCTTGTAAGCCAGCGCCTGTGCAGGCCAGGCGATGTAGCGGTCCGTCTCCGATTGCAGCCCCGCTTCGTTCTCGCTTGAATGGTCGCGGAAGTATTGTACGACCTGCTCGCGGGTCCAGTGCTTGTCGTGGATTCCGGTATCCACCACCAGTCGGATGGCGCGAAGCATCTCGTCGTCGAGGCGCCCGTAGTCGATGTACGGATTCTGGTAGAACCCGATTTCCTTACCAAGTCGCTCGGCGTAGAGGGCCCAGCCTTCGACGTACGCGGTGTACTCCACCTGCCGGCGGAACATGGGCAGGTCAGTCTGCTCCTGGGCCAGCGCGATCTGCAAATGATGTCCCGGCACCGCTTCGTGCAGCGACAGCGCCATCATCTCCCACTTGGGCCGCGTCTTCGGCCGATAGAGGTTCACAAAGTACGTGCCGGCTCGCGAGCCATCGGCCGCTGGCTGGCGA
>DASXYR010000105.1:0-1564 GCA_036502385.1 Gemmatimonadaceae bacterium | reverse complement strand
TGTCGCGGGCTTCGGCGATCGGTATCGGACGCCGACAGAAAATGATCCCGCCGGCTCTCTTCATTCGGAAACTAAAGTTGCGTGCGTCTGCAGGAAGCCCGCCAGATGATGCTGCGCAGGTCGTCGTCATCATTGCCGATGGAGTGAGGCCGGATGTTCTCGGCCGCGCCATCGATCAGGGGCGCCTGTCCGCACTCGCCTCACTGCGCGACGAAGGCTCCCTCTCCACGATCACATCCGCATTCCCATCGGTAACTGGACCCGCTTACGCCCCTTTCATCATGGGAAGATACCCTGGCGGCGTTGGGTTGCCCGGACTTCGCTGGCACGACCGATCGCGCCAGGTAGTTCGCGCCTCCGGCCATTCGAGGAGCTATGTCGGATCCGAGATGCGCTTCGTTGATCGCGACATCGACAGCGCTTCTCCCACGATCTTCGAGCTGGCGAAGCCGAGCGTGGGCGCGCTGAGCGTCATCGCGCGCGGATTGCGCTGGCGGGACAGAATCGGCCGCAGTCCCGCTTTCGTCGCCCGAGCGGCAATTACGCACTTTCGGGGAAACGTCCGCGGCTGGCTCGCAATCGATCGCCAGATCGGCGAGGAAGTCGCGCGGCGGCTGCGCACGAGCAGAATGAAATTCGCGTTCATTGCGCTCACCGGAATAGATAAAACGTCGCATGCAGCCGGACAGAATGATCCGCTTGTGCTGGACGCGATGCGAATCGTCGACGACACCGTCGCTCAGATACGATCCGACGCGGAGCGCGATGGCAGGTGGGAGAAAATGCAACTCTGGGTAGGCAGCGATCACGGACACTCGTCGGTGAGCGAGCACGAGGATCTGGCGGGCCTGCTCAAGGAGTGGGGATACAGGACACTTGCGCACCCGTGGGCATTCAACAGCTCGGCCGATATCGCGGTGATGGTGAGTGGGAACGCGATGGCGCATCTGTATGTCGATATCGAGCAGCGATCCCGCCCGTGGTGGCCGGCGCTGGGGGAAAGATGGGACGATCTCACAAAGCGACTGCTCGCACGGGAGTCAGTGGACCTGGTGGTTCTGCCGACCAGTCAGTCGTCCTGCGAGATCCACACGCGCGGCCGGGGCGTGGCAAAGCTGACGTGGAGCGAGTCTGTCTACTCCTATCTCCCCCAAAGCGGAGATCCACTCGACATTGGCGAGCAGCTCGCGCTCGATGACGGCGATGCCTACGACGCAACCATCGACAGCGACTATCCCGATTCACTCGTTCAGATTGCGAACCTCGCCGCATCTCCGCGAAGCGGAGACATCATTCTATCAGCTGCGAGGGAATGGGATTATCGCGCCAGGTACGAGCCGATTCCCCACGTCTCGTCACACGGAGCTCTGCACCGGGAGCACATGCTGGTGCCGCTGCTTCTGAATCGCGTTCCTGCGCGCGCGCCACGACGCACAGTGGATGTAATGCCGAGCGCGCTTGCGGCGCTCGGCATTGCCGCTCCGAAAACTCTGGACGGGATTTCTTTTTTCTAGGGAATCGGCTTACTGAACTGTCAGCGTTCCGGTCATCGTGGCCGGGTGGA
>DASXYR010000104.1:0-2583 GCA_036502385.1 Gemmatimonadaceae bacterium | reverse complement strand
GCCTCAACTGCTTCTTGAGATTCCACCCGAGCGTCATCCGGGCTTGCGAGCCGTTGAAGTAAATCGGCTGGCTATGCCCAATTCTGATGACGTGCGGCTCGGCCACCGCGCCGTCGATATTCGAGGTGATGCGGTCGACGTGATGTCCAAGTCTCCTCGCCTCGCGGGCGAAGAAGTGGACATGCTCGCAGATACCGCCGAGGTGCGGATAGTAGTACTCCGTAACGAGAGCGATACGGAGTGGCTTGGCGAAATCGGTGGCTGCCGGCGGAAGGGCAGGGGCTGGGGTCAGATCCAGCACGCGCGCCAGGTTATTACGACGCGTTAATGGCGGCATGAGCTGCGGCAAGTCGGGCTATTGGCACGCGAAACGGTGAACAGGATACATAGTCGAGACCAATGTCGTGGCAGAAGGCGATGGATCGTGCTTCGCCGCCATGCTCGCCACAAATTCCAAGTTTGATTTTCGGGCGCACTCGACGTCCGTCTTCGACCGCGATGCGGATCAACCTCCCAACTCCAACTGTGTCGAGGACCTGAAAGGGATCGTCCGGAAAGATACCACGATCGATATAGGATGGAAGAAAACGCCCGGCGTCGTCCCGACTCAGCCCATATGTAGTCTGGGTGAGATCATTTGTTCCAAAAGAGAAGAATTCGGCGCTTCGGGCGATATCTCCAGCCGTGAGGGCTGCGCGCGGAAGCTCGATCATCGTGCCGATGGTGTAACTGACGGCTTCGCCCATAACGCCGAGCACCTGATCGGCGGCGTTTTCAAGGATTGCGCGCTGATTCTCGAATTCCGCGACCGTCGAAACGAGCGGAACCATGATTTCCGGATGAACGTCGATTCCTCTTCGCGAAGCGCGAACGGCAGCCTCGAAAATCGCGCGTCCCTGCATCTCGGTGATTTCAGGGAATGTGATCCCGAGCCGGCAGCCTCGGTGACCCAGCATCGGATTGTTTTCGCGGAGGCCTTCGACGATTCTCGCCAGCTCATCGCGTGGGACGCCGAGTGTACGCGCGAGAAGCTTTGACTCCTCGCCGCCATGGGGCAGGAATTCGTGGAGCGGAGGATCGAGCAACCGGATCGTAACCGGAAGACCATTCATCGCCTCGAAGATTCCCTCGAAGTCCGAGCGCTGCATCGGCATGAGCTTCGCGAGCGCCCGGCGGCGTCCGCCTTCGTCGCGGGCAACGATCATCTCGCGCATCGGCGTGATGCGGTCGCCCTCGAAGAACATGTGCTCGGTACGACAGAGACCGATTCCCTCTGCGCCGAAGTTGCGGGCAATGCGTGCGTCGCGCGGCGTATCCGCGTTAGCGCGAACTTTCAGGCGACGAACATCGTCCGCCCAATCGAGCAATTCAGAGTACGACTGATAAAGCGGAGCGGCGGATCGAGAAAGCGTTCCATTGATGACCTGCACAACCTCGCTCGGAACTGTCGGAAGATTGCCGGCGAACACGCGGCCAGTCGCTCCATCGAGCGTCAGCCAGTCGCCTTCATGAAGGACGGTTCCGTTCACCGAGAATCGACGGTGTTGCGTGTCAACGTCGATGTCCTTGCAGCCGACGACTGCGCATTTTCCCATGCCTCGTGCGACTACGGCAGCATGACTCGTCATTCCGCCGCGCGCGGTGAGGACAGCACGAGCAGCGACGATGCCATGAAAATCCTCAGGCGTTGTTTCGTCGCGAACGAGAATGACAGCGTTTCCGGCCGCGGATCGTTCCACAGCGCTGTCGGGATCGAAAACGGCGACGCCGCTCGCGGCACCCGGGCTCGCTGGCAAGCCGACACAAAGCGGCTGAGCCCGAACAGACGGATCGATGATGGGGTGCAGCAGCTGATCGAGATCGGCGGGAGGAACACGCTTGACGGCTTCGGTTCGGTCAATCAGCCCCTCCTGGACCATGTCGCGGGCGATCCGCACTGCAGCAGCTGCGGTACGCTTTCCGTTACGGGTCTGGAGGAGAAATAGTTTCCCGCGCTCAACGGTGAATTCGAGATCCTGCATGTCTGCGTAGTGCTTCTCGAGTCTGTCTTGCGTCTGAAGCAGCTCCTTGTATGCGTCAGGCAGGCGCTCGGCCATTTCATCGATGTGAAGCGGAGTGCGAATTCCGGCAACAACATCTTCACCTTGAGCGTTGACGAGAAACTCACCGTAGAATTTCTTTTCGCCTGTTGATGGATCGCGAGTGAATGCGACCCCGGTGCCAGAGTCGTCGCCAAGATTTCCGAACACCATCGCAACGACGTTAACGCCCGTGCCGAGATCTTCAGGGATGCCATTCACCTTTCGGTAATCGCGGGCCTTCTTGAGAGTCCACGACTTCCACACAGCTTCGATCGCTCCCCAGAGCTGCACAACGGGATTAGTCGGAAACTCTGCGCCTGTCCCATTTCGAACGAGTGCCTTGTACTCCTCCACGAGATTTCGCAGAACGTCTTCACTCAGGTCGGCGTCCGACTTTGCGCCGGAGGTCATTCGTCGCGCTTTAAGGAGATGTTCAAAATCGGAGAGCGACACGCCAAGAACGACATCGGCATACATCTGGATGAATCGACGATAAGAATCG
>DASXYR010000103.1:0-5555 GCA_036502385.1 Gemmatimonadaceae bacterium | reverse complement strand
GCTGGTGATGGGCCAACGACTGCCGACCCATTTCAGCAAGCCAAATCCCGACAGCTACGACGAGTGGGACATCAAGTACCTCGCCGAGACGGTCGCGGCCGCCGCATTTCCCGGCGCGGAGCTGAAGCTCGTTCCCGTATCCGGCGAGATTCTCTGGGATATCACCGCCGGTGGGACGTCCGTTGGCGTTGCGCGGCGCATGAAGCTCGACGCTCCAGTGTGGGCGCGACCGGCATTCGGACTCGAGATTAATCTCGAGGCGATCGCGCAGACCACCGCGAAGTCGAAGCGGTACCGCGCGATTCCCGCGACGCCGCGCGCGCAGGTCGACCTCGCGCTGGTTGCCGCGACGAGTGTGACTGCTGCACAGATCGAGGCTGTCGTTCGTCGGGAAGCCGGCGAGCTTCTCGAAACACTGACGCTTTTCGACGAATTCACCGGGCAGGGAATTCCCGAAGGCTCGCGAAGTCTGGCGTGGGCGTTGACGTTCCGCGACCCGGAGCGCACACTAAAGGACAAGGAAGTGCAGGGGAGAACGGAGAAGATCGTCAAAGCACTAGAGGGAGAACTGGGTGTCCGACAGCGTACGACCTGAAACAGCAGCCTTCGCCGAGCTCGAGCAGCTCGTGAAGCATCTCGGTGATGAGCTCGCCGCCTTTCGTCGTCGCGCCCTCCAGGCAGAGGCCCGTCTCAAGGGACTCGAGACAACGGGAAGCAAGGGCGTGGTCTCGCCCGAGCGCGTTCAATACCTGGAGCGCGAGAACGCCGGCCTCAACACTCGCCTCGAGGCCGCGCGTGCGCGAACGCAGCAGATGATCGATCGCGTTCGATTCCTTCGCCAGCAGCACGACGGGGCGGCAGCTACTTGACCGGAAAGAAGACGGTCGTCCGCGTCACGATCCTCGGGGACGAATACTCGATCCGTAGCGATGTAAGTCCCGAGCGTACCCGTGCCGTTGCCGAGCACGTGGACAACGTGATCAAGCAGACGATGCGCGCCGGCAACATCGTCGAGGCACAGAAGGCGGCGATCCTCGCCGCGCTCAGCATCACGGACGAGCTGTTCGACGCACGAGAAGCCGGCGACGGGCTGGCCGACTCGATGAAAAGGCTGAGCTCGGAGATCCGGCCCTGGCTTCCGCCGGCAAAAAGGAAAGACTAGTCCAGTCGGCCGCGCCCCAGCCGACTGTGACCAACTTCCTCTAGCCCCAAAGTCCTCTGCGGCATTAGTTTGTGACTCAACTACGCGACGACTTTCCGGCGCGATAGGGGCCGCCTGTGGCTTTTGCCGCGGGCCCAACATAGATCCTCATATGACGAACACGGCGTGGTTACCCGCAGCCGGCATACTTCTGTTCGTACTTGCCAGCGCGGTTTTTCTTTTTGTCGGCAGAAGGATCGGAGGGCGCACCGAGCTCCGTAGACAGGAGCAAGCCCACGCCACGGCCGAAGAAACAGCCAAGCGAATAATCGGCGATGCGCAGCGCGACGCTGAAAGTGCGCGCAAGTCTGCCGTGCTCACTGGAAAAGAGGAGCTAATTCGACTTCGTGAGGAGTGGGAAGTCGAAGTCCGAGGCAGGCGCGAAGAGGTCGAGAAAGAAGAGCGCCGAGTTACCGACCGGGAGGGTCTCCTCAATCGCAAGTACGAGATGCTGGAGCAACGCGAGCGTGATACCACGCGCCGCACCGATGCCCTTGGCTCTCGCGAGCTGACCCTCACGCAACGCGAACAGGAGCTGGACAAGCTCCTTGGCGAGGAGCGCCGGCGCCTGGAGCAGCTTGCCGGGATATCTGCCGCCGACGCGAAGGCTGAGCTCATCCATCGGATGGAAGAGGAAGCCCATGCTGACGCCGCGAACCAGATCCGCGAGATCCGAGAGACCGCGAAGCGCAACGCCGAGCGCGAGGCCAAGAAGATCATCGCCCTGGCAATCCAGCGAATCGCCGCCGAGCAGAGCGTCGAAGCCACGGTATCGGCCGTCGCGCTCCCGAACGACGAGATGAAGGGACGCATCATCGGCCGGGAGGGCCGAAACATTCGCGCGTTCGAGCTCGCGACCGGCGTCGACGTCATCATCGACGACACTCCCGATACGGTCGTTGTGTCGTGCTTCGATCCGGTGCGGCGCGAGATCGCGCGGCTGTCACTCGAGAAGCTGGTCGCCGACGGCCGCATCCATCCCGGCCGCATCGAAGAAGTGGTGAACAAATCACGGCTCGAAGTCGACGCGTCGATAATCGAAACGGGCGAGCAGGCGGCGTACGAAAGCGGCGTCCACGGCCTGCATCCCGAGCTGGTCAAGTTGATCGGACGCATGCGTTGGCGCACCAGCTATGGTCAGAACATTCTGAACCACTCGAAGGAAGTAGCATGGCTCGCCGGGATCATGGCCGCCGAGCTCGGCCTCGACGTGACGATGGCGCGCCGCGGAGCGTTGCTGCACGACGTCGGAAAGGTTCTCACCCACGAGCATGAAGGAACGCACGTGCAGCTCGGGGTCGAAGTGGCGACGCGGTACGGTGAGAATCCACTCGTAGTGAATTGCATTGCAGCGCACCACGACGACGTTCCGCACGAGACGGAGGTCTCGGTGCTCGTGCAGGCCGCCGATGCGATTTCCGGCGCGCGACCCGGCGCCCGGCGCGAAGCGTTCGAGACGTACGTGAAGCGCCTTGAGGGTTTGGAGAAGATTGCGTCGAGCTACAAGGGCATCGAGAAAGTCTTTGCGATCCAGGCCGGACGCGAAGTGCGGGTGATCGTGACGCCCGAAGAAGTCGACGACCCGCGCATGGCCACGCTGACCGAAGAAATCGCACGCCGAATCGAGGCGGAGCTCCAGTACCCCGGCCAGATCAAGGTCGTGCTCATCAGGGAGACGCGAGCAGTGGACTTTGCCCGCTGAGCTGATCGACGGTCGCGCGATCGCGAAGAAGATTCGCGCGGATGTAGCGGAGCGAGTGAAAAAGCTGGCGGCACACGGGGTGAAGCCGGGCCTTGCGGTGGTCCTGGTGGGCGATGATCCCGCGAGCGCGGTTTACGTGAGCGCGAAGGGCAAGGCGACAGAAGAGGCCGGCATGTACAGCCAGACGATTCGACTCCCTGCCAACACGGCTCAGTCGGAGCTGCTGGCGCGGGTCGATGCATTGAATGCGGATCCGAGGATTCACGGCATTCTGGTGCAGATGCCGCTCCCGAAGCAGATCGACCCAGATACAGTCATCCGGCGCATCCAGCCGACGAAGGACGTCGACGGTTTTCATCCCATCAACGTTGGTAAGATGCTGGTCGGCGAGCGCGACGGATTCATCCCTTGCACTCCGGCGGGGATCCAGGTGATGCTCCGGGAATCCGGCGTCGAGACGCCCGGAAAGAATTGCGTCATAATTGGACGGAGCAACATCGTCGGAAAGCCGATGGCCGCTCTAATGGTTCAGGACAATCCCGATGCCAACTGCACCGTGACGGTCTGTCATCGTCACACCGCGGATCTCGCTGGCCATACGCGCGAAGCGGACATTCTGATCGTCGCCGCCGGCCGGCCGGGGATCGTGACCGCTGACATGGTCAAGCCGGGCGCGGTCGTGATCGACGTCGGAACCAATCGCGTGAACGATGCTGCCTCGAAGACCGGAACACGCCTCCGCGGCGATGTCGATTTCGAATCCGTTCGCAAAGTGGCGTCGAAGATCACGCCTGTGCCTGGCGGTGTCGGCCCGATGACGATCGCGATGCTCATGTCGAACACGGTGCGCGCAGCGGAGATGACGGTCCGATGAGGGCGTCACAGTACGATGTCTTTGCCACGGTCCTAGGCAGAGCGGGGATTGGATTCGCCCCCGACAAGCCGGCTTCGGTCTCCGACGTCGCGCTTGAAACGCGCGCGCTCGTCGAGTCGGGACTCCATCCGCTCTGGGTGCGTGGCGAGATCAGTGACTTCAAGCAGCACCGGAATGGCCATTGGTATTTCTGCCTTCGCGACGCATCCGCGCAGATCAAGTGTGTGGTGTGGTCGCGCGACCAGCGCGGGCTGCCCGCTCCGCCTGACGACGGGATGCAAGTGGTGCTCTACGGGCAGATGACCGTCTACACGCAGCGCGGCGACCTTCAACTCAAGGTCACTCGCATGCAGGCGGATGGAGATGGACTCTGGCGCAAGGCGATGGAGCAAACGCTCGCCAAGCTCCGCGGCGAAGGGTTGCTCGAGGAGTCGCGGAAAAGATCCATCCCCCGTTTTCCGAAATGCGTCGCAATCGTGACGAGTCCGGACGGCGCCGCGATAGGGGACATCGTTGCCGTTCTGCGCAAGCGGCACAGCGGCGTGCAACTGGTAATCTGCCCGGCCAAGGTGCAGGGGGACGGCGCTCCCCGCGAGATCGTGATGGCTCTGCGTCGCGTAGCCCGCTGGGGTAAAGCCGATCTCGTTATCGTCGGTCGCGGAGGCGGGGCGAAGGAAGATCTCTGGGCGTTCAACGACGAGCGCGTCGCGCGCGCCATCGTCGCGTGTCCGATTCCGGTCATTTCGGCGGTAGGACATGAGACCGACATCACCGTATGCGACGCCGTCGCCGACCTCCGCGCCCCGACGCCGTCTGCCGCCGCGATGGCGGCGTGCGTTGCGCGGGAGGAAATCGAGAAGGCGTTCGTCGCCGCGCGGCGGGATCTTGCCTTCGCGATGGCGACGCTTGTCCGCGACGCGCGAACCGATCTCGAAAGAACCCGAAAACGCCTCGGCCAATCCACCGAACGCGTGGTGGTACGCAATAGATCGACAATCGGTACCGCGGCGGCTCGACTAAACGCCCTCAGTCCGCTGGCTACGCTTGCTCGTGGCTATGCAGTTGCGCGCGCTGCCGATGGCGCCGCTCTCACGTCCGTCCGGCACTTCAAGCCCGGATTCGATTTCGAGCTGCTCTTCCACGATGGCAAAGTGAACGCCGAGACCAGGTCGGTCGAATGAGCCTCTTCCTCACGTTCATCACCAGCCTGATGCTCGGCATGCGACACGCGACGGATTCGGATCACGTTGTCGCCGTGACGGCGATCGCGAGTCGCGAGCGTTCCATCACGAAGGCCGCGTGGCTCGGGGCGCTGTGGGGTTTTGGTCACACCCTTACGCTCCTGGTTGCCGGCGGAGCGATCATTCTCTTCAAGGTGACATTCACGCCCAGGCTCGGGCTCTCGATGGAGTTCGCGGTCGCGGTCATGCTGGTGGTGCTCGGTCTCTTGAACCTTTTCGAAGTTCGTCCGCGTGCCGCGTCGCTAAATAGCGCGCGCCCATTTCTCGTCGGTGTTGTGCACGGACTCGCCGGATCAGCCGCTGCGGTTTTGATCATAGTGCCGCTCATTCCTGATCCGCGATGGGCCGTCGCGTACCTGCTCGTGTTCGGTTTCGGCACAGTCGTGGGGATGACGCTCATCACTCTGTCGATTGCGGCGCCGTCGCTCCTTCTCGCGGCGCGCATGGCGGCGATGCAGCGGTCGCTCCGTCTGGCCTCGGGGGCTGTCAGCGTCGTGTTCGGGTTATACTTGGCCCACAAGGTGGGGTTCGCTGACG
>DASXYR010000102.1:0-2254 GCA_036502385.1 Gemmatimonadaceae bacterium | reverse complement strand
GCTAACCGAAGGCGAATTTACCCCGGCTTTCGCGCCACGTTTGTCTCTAGTGCTTCCGACCGGCGATCGCGATAAAGGCTTCGGCACCGGCGTCGTCGGCTATGAAACCAATCTGCCCTTCAGCAAGATCATCAGCGATCGGTGGACTCTGCATTTTAATGCTGGAATGTCGATTGTTCCGAATGTGCGCAATCACCATCTCAACAATTACAATCTTGGCGCCAGCGCCATCTACGCCGTCAGTCGCGACTTTAATCTCATGCTCGAGACTGTTGCCGGGTGGAATGAAGACATAGCGGAAGGCGCGCTCGAAGAAGAGGCTACCGTAGATGGCATCACGACTGCGCTTATTTCTCCTGGCGCGCGTTACGCCTTCAATCTGCCGAACGATGCGCAGCTGGTATTCGGTGCGGCTTTGCCGATTGGCCTTACATCCGATTCACCCGATTGGGGCGTCTTCTTCTATTGTTCGTTCGAGCATCCGTTCAGATCGGACGAAGCGCGCCCAGGACGGTGAGAAAAAATCGCAGACTTTCTTCCGATAAACGCCCAATCCTTTGCTACTTGTTAGCTCCGATTTCCTGCGGACCTGAGAGCAGCTGCTGGAAATCCGGACGGTTACGAATCGGATCCCAGACCGGATCAATCTTCAGACGAGCTATGGAAACTTCGCCGCCCGCCGGGATGGCGAGTAAATGTCGAAGTCTCTTAACGGCTTCCTCAGGTTCGCCGGCACGCGCCTCGATTTGCGCCAGCCCAGTCTGGAAATTTGGACCGGACAAAGCATCCTTTTCAACGGAAATTGTATCCGCCGCTTGTCTGGCAAGGCGCAGAGCGTCCGCATCGCGTCCAAGCGCGAGATAAACCCAGGATAGCTCCGTCATCGCGAAAGTGTCATCCGGTCGCTCTTTGAATCTGGCCTCGAGTAAGGGCAGCGCTTCTTCTGCCATTGATTTGGCTGTCTCAGCCTCTCCTGCCAGCACGCGAACGGCGATGCGCGCGGCGAGCTGCTGGAGACGCGCGCGATCGTCGTTGATCCCCTTCTTCTCGACAGCTTGCAAAGCATCGGCAAAACGTCTTTCGATCACGTCGAGATAAAACGGCCAGCCGATGACTGCACTAACGTCGCCGGCTCCCGTAGCGCCACCAGGGCCGCTGGCGCCACCGGGGATGGCTTTGATCACGTCTGGAAAACCATCGAGAGGTGGCCGGGCCGAGTGAGCGTCGCCCGTTGAGTTGAGGCGAGTGCTGAGCAGAAATAGTGCCGCCAGCGTGTTGTGCGGATCGATGGCCAGAGCTCGCAATTCGGCTCTCTCTGCATCCTTCCACTGACGCAAGGCAGTGTAGCTCACTCCGATATTGGTCGGGATTTTGGCGTCGCGCGGGTCGAGTTCCTCCGCTCGTTGAGAATCCGCCAGCGCGCGCTCCCATTCACCGCGTCGGCGGTAAACGTACGCGCAAGACGCGCGCGCGTCGGCGCTGTTAGGTTGCAATTCCAACGTGCGATTAAACTCTGCCAGCGCCGTCTCGTATTGGCGATGACCCCAATAAAAGAATAATCCCAGCGCAGAGTGCGCTTCCGGAGAATTCGGAGCAACCACAAGAGCGCGATCAATGAGCGACTTTACCTCCTCTAATTCCGCCGGCGCCAAAGGAGAGACGAACCAGTGTCGCGATAGTCGACTGCGTGCGAGCTCCGCGGCGGCCTCGGCAAAATTTGGATCCCGCGCCAACGCCTTTCGGTAAAACGCGTCGGCACGATCGTAGGCGTCTGCGGCCAGGCTGCTTTCGGCTTGGTGAAGCTCATACTCGCCTCTCAGAAAAAGATCGTAAGCTTCCGTGTCATGCGTTCGCGTTGAGGTCAGAGCATTGGATTCGCTTGGCGAGAGATTCGCTTGCAACGCGTCCGCGATTTCCTGTGAAACCTCGCTCTCCACCCGTAAGACATCCTTGTACTCACGGTCATAGCTTTTCGCCCAAAGATGCGTGTCGTCGCGGGCATCGATCAACTGCACATTCACCCGAACTTTGTCGCCAGCTCTTTGCACGGCTCCCTCGAGTATGGTGGAAACGCCGAGCTCTTGCGCCACCGTCTTTAAATTGTCCGGCTTGCTCTGATATTTCGCAGTGGAAATACGCGAAATGACCTTGAGATCACGGACCGTCGATAACTTCGTCAAAATCTCATCCTGAACGCCCTCCGCGAAGTAGGCGTTCGCTTTGTCCTCGCTCAGGTTCTCGAAGGGAAGAATCG
>DASXYR010000101.1:0-4043 GCA_036502385.1 Gemmatimonadaceae bacterium | reverse complement strand
CGCGTCTTTGCATATCAGGAAGGCGAGAGAGGGGGGCGATCCTGGAGCCAAGCTCCTTGAGGCTTCGAACGTAGGACTCCGCGCATGAGGCGTCAAGAAATATCGCGTTGGGCGATGGCGTCACTTCGCCCGCCGTCCCCTCCTCAGCCTCCGCTGACTGCCGCGATGACGGTTATCGTCGCGTTGCTCTCCACAGGAGTGCTCAGGCCGTCGAGAAAGCGGATGTTCTCGCCATTCACGAAGACGTTGACGTGCCGTCTCACGTTGCCCTGCTCGTCCATGATGCGGTTGTGCGCTCCCGGCAACCTCCCGCTGAGCGTCGAGAGCGCGTCACCTACGGTGCGGCAGGTGCCGTCGACCACCACCGACGACTTCTCGCCGTTCTGCGAGCAAAGGACGTTCGGCAGCTCGAGCGTTATCACGCCGCGCCCGCCCCCACCCTTCCGGTTTTCACGCAGACGATCGGCGGAAGTCCGTCCGCCATCGCTGTCCAGGTCGCGCCCTCGTCGCGAGAGCCGAACAGCTTCCCGCTTCGCGTTCCGAAATAGATTCCCGCCGAGTCGAAGGAGTCGGCAGCGAGCGCGTCGCGCAGAACGTTCTCGTAGGCGTCTTGCTGCGGCAACCCCTTCGTGAGCGGTTCCCAGCTCTTACCCGCGTTGCGCGTGCGATAGACGCGCAGCTTGGCCTCGGGTGTCGCGCGAAACATGTCAGCCTCGATCGGAACGATGTACACCGTATCCGGATCGTGGGGGTGCATCTGCATCGCGAATCCGAAATCCGACGGAACACCATTGGCGATGTCGTGCCAGCTGTCACCCCAGTCGTCGCTCCGGTACAGGCCCCAGTGATTTTGCAGAAAGAGTCGTCCCGGACGGCTTGGATGATGGACGACCTTGTGCACGCACTGCCCGAACTCGGGATACTTCTGCCCCTCGGGCATGAACTGCGCGCGAACGCCCGCGTTGCGCGCGCGCCAGCTCTTGCCGCCATCGTCCGACCGGTAAACCCCGCCAGTCGACATCGCAATCAGCATGCGCTGCTTGTTCTGCGGATCCACGACGATCGTGTGCAGACACAATCCACCGCCGCCAGGCTGCCATTTCGGTTGGTGCTCGTGGTTCATCAATCCCTTGTTCGGCTGCCACGTCTCGCCGCCATCGCGCGACTCGAACAGCGCCGCGGGTTCGACGCCGCAGTAGAGAACATCGGGCTCGGTCGAGCGTCCAGGCGCGATCTGCCAAATCTGTGCAACAGCACGACCTGCCTCAGCCGGAAAGCGAACGGTGTGATCGGCCGGCTCGCTCCAGGTTACGCCGAGGTCGTCGCTCACGCGAAGCGTCGGTCCCCAGTGCATGCTGTTCGCCGCCGCGTACGTGCGCGAGCGTCCGCCGCGCGTGTCGTGTAGCAGCGCGTAGACGGCTTCGCCCTTGAAGTACGGCCCCTCGATCTTCCACTGCTTGCGCGATTTGTCGGAGCGCAGAATGAACGCGCCCTTCATCGTTCCTACGAGTACCAGCGCTTCCTGCGTTTTCGATGCGGGCGCAGACGCTCGCTTCGAAACCGCCTTCTTACGTTTTGTCACGGCCATTCTCAAATCTCCCAGTTCGACAGAACTATTCCGCCGGCCGCCGGTCGCGACTCCGGATAGTCATTGAGTGACATTCTCAGATCGGTCCATCTCACCCGTCCGCCGCGCGCCATCAGACGCCGATACACATTGGTGTATTGACCCTGTACTCTGATCGCCACCCGGCGTCCTCCCGTGACGCGCGCGTAGGCGCAGAGCTGCGTCACGAGGTGATCGAAATCCGCCTCGCTGCGCGCGATCATCTTGAGCACGCGTATCTCTTCCGTCGCGCGCCCCTCGACCAACGGCGCCGAATGGCAGATCGCAAACGCCACGATCTCAGTCCCCTTCCGCACGAACACCGTGTCGCCAAGGTCGTGGTGCGCCGTGAGAACTATCTCGCGCGTGAAATCGTAGCCGGGTACGATCTGGTCGAGGAGCTGCCGGCACTGACGGAGCGCCAATTCACGCTCGTGCACGCCGAGCGACGACATCAGCGTCGATTGGACTCCGCTTCGGGCCGCCTCGAGCGTCACCGTCACCGTGAGATGACCGGGAGTAAATCCGAGCGACGAGTAAAAGCCCACGTTGTCCATCGTCCGCGGCATCGTCTCCAAGCCAATCACCTTCGCGCCCTTCGCCTTCAACCACTCGACGCCGGTCGAGACAATCATCTTCCCGATTCCCTGACTCTGAAAATCGGGATGCACCGCGAGCGGACCCATCCACCCCTCGATCCCCGAGCGGTGCACCATGTTGAACGCCGCAATTCCGTCACGCGCGTTCCGCCAGATCATCGCGCCATCTTCGGCGTCCGTGATCGCGAACTTCCAAACCGCTGGATTCAGGTGAGGGACTCTTACGCCAACCATCCCATCCTTCCGGTAACGCTCCGTAAAGGCTTCGCTGAAGACGGCGTTGAGCGCGGGAATCTCGCGAACGCCGACGCGCTCGGGGTTCTCCGACACCCACGGGCTCCTCCAGTTGCGCGCGAATGCCATCAGGCTCCCGCTCCCGCGCCGGCCTCAGCGCTCTCGACCATCTCCTCGGATCCGGACCTTCGCGTCTGCGACGGCCGGTCGCCGGCGAACGGCTGACGCTCGCCATCGAGACCGGCTTCGTCGTGCTCGCTCAGCGTCACCACCGAGCAGCCCTGGTCCGGATCGTAGCTCACCGAGATCACGCGGTCGAGACCCTCGCGCACCGGCTCGATGTGCGTGATGAGAATCACCTGCTCGAATCGATCGTGCAGCCCGCGCAGCAGCTCGACCACATTGAAGCGCCGCGCCTCGTCGAGCGACCCGAACACCTCGTCGAGTATCAGCAGCGAGAAGTTCTGACCCGCGCGCTCGGCGATCATCTGCGAGATCGCCAGACGCAACACGAGGTTCGCGAGATCCTCCTCTCCGCCCGAGAGCACGGGCTTCGGAATGCCGTCCTCGAGAATCACGACGTTGTACTGGTCATCCAGCTCCAGCTCGGTGTAGCGCGCGTCGGTCAGCTCGCTGAGGAACGCGCTCGCCAGCTCGGACAGCTCCGGGCGGAGCTGGAAGTTGAGATCGGTTCGGAGGTCAGAGAACGCGCGATCGAGCTCGTCGTGCATCCTCCGGTCAGTCTGCATAACCTCCAGCTCGGCGACTTTCTTCTTCAGATCCTCAGCGGCTTCCTGCGCCGCGGCGACGGCAGCGCTCGCGCTCGCCACCTGCTCCTGCGCGCGAGCCGCCGCTACTTTCGATTCCTGGAGCTCGGCTCGCACGCGGTCGTAGTCTGCCTTCAGCTCGTTGAAGTCCTTCTCCGCAAAGGAGATTTGCGTGCGGCGCGTGCGCAGCGTACCGAGCGTGGATTGGACGCGCATCACTTCCTGCGCCACGCGCGTCTGCTCCAGCCGCAGCTGCGGCTCGCGCTCGATCATCGCCTGGAAGCGTCCCACTTCCGCTTCCATCGGTGTGAGCCTCTCGACCTCGGCGATCACTTCTGCGTGACGCGCTGCATCGTAGCCGGGTGGGATGCGCGAGATGTCGCGCTTCATCTGAAGCTGCCGCTGCTGCTTCGCGGCGATCTCGCGCACGATCGTTCCCAGCTCCAGCACCGCGAGCTGCACCTTCGCGAGTCTCCGCTCGAGCGTTCCCACCTCGAGCATCAGCGCTCGACGCTTCTCGTCCAGCTCGCGCACGTCGCCCGGCATCTGCTCAAGCTGCTCGACGCGGGCCTTGTAATAGTTGCCGTCGACGTTGACGGTCTCAACCAGCTCGTCGAGGTGCTCCACGACCGTATGCAGACTTCCGCCCAGCGGGCGACTGCAGGTCGGACACGCGCCGTTCTCGCCGAGGGAGATGACGCGATCCCGCTGTTGCTTGAGCTCGGTGAATTGCGCGCGCAGCGCCTCGCGTTTTGTCTGCGCCTCCTGCCTGTCGCGCACCCACTCCGTCCGCCTCGCCTCGAGCAGACCCTGCGCGTCCTCGAGATCGACGCGCTT
>DASXYR010000100.1:0-4826 GCA_036502385.1 Gemmatimonadaceae bacterium | reverse complement strand
GCCGGCCTCGACATCGTCTCGGGCGGCGAGCTCTATCGCGCGCTTCAGGCGGGTTTCGCCGGCGCGGACATCGTCTTCAGTGGCGTTGGAAAGACAGAGCGCGAGATCGAAGAGGCGCTGGATGCGAAGGTGCTTCTTTTCAATGTGGAGTCAGAGCAGGAGCTGCACGTCATCCAATCGGTCGCGAAGCGGCGTGGATTGACAGCACCGGTTGCACTCCGCGTCAATCCAGAGGTACTCGTCGACACGCCGCACCCGTACACGCGGACCGGTGAAAAGGGGATGAAGTTCGGAATTCCCTTCGACGAAGCGCTGTCGGTGGCGAAAGTGGCTGCCACGCTCCCGAACGTAACGCTGCTGGGCCTCGACATGCACGTCGGCTCGCAGATCTCGCAGTTCGCGCCCTACGAGGTGGGCTTGCAGCGGCTGCTGCATCTCCGCCGCGAGATCGAGCGCGATGCCAGGGTGAAGCTCACGTACCTCGACATCGGGGGCGGGCTCGCCGTGACGTACGACGCCGAGCGCGCGGTCGATGTCGAGTATTTCGGGAAAGTGATCGGCGCGCTCGTCGGTGGGTCGGACCTCAAGATCATTCTGGAGCCGGGGCGTTTTCTGGTCGGCAATGCGGGCGTCCTGCTTACACGCGTCCTCTACAGAAAGCGAAGCGGCGGCAAGGAGTTCATCATCACCGATGCGGGAATGACCGACCTGCTGCGGCCCTCGCATTACAACGCGTTTCACAGGATCGAAGCGGTACAGCCCAGTGGACGGACGACCGTTGCGGATGTAGTCGGACCGATTTGCGAGAGCGGAGATTTTCTGGCGCTCGACCGACAGATAGATGACGCGCAGCCCGGCGATCTTCTTGCTGTTCAGTCGGCAGGGGCCTACGGCTACGTGATGTCATCCAACTACAATTCGCGGCCGCGATCTCCCGAAGTGCTCGTCGATGGTGACCGGTTCGCGGTGGTCACTCGGCGCGAGAGCTATGCCGACCTCGTGCAAAACGAGATTCAGCATCCCGAATGGAGGAAGGCTTAGTGCGCATCGGAGTGATGGCTGACACACACGATCGGGTTCCGGCCGTCGCCGATCTGCTCGAACGCCTCGCGTCAAAGGGCGTGAGCATGGTGATGCACGCGGGAGACTATTGCTCCCCCTTCTGCCTCGCGCCATTTCACGTTCGGGGGATGGCGCTCCTTGGAGTATTCGGGCGCAATGACGGTGATCGCGAGACCCTCAGCGCATATGCGGCGCGCGGAATGGGGACGGAGATCTACGAGTCTCCACACAGCTTCGACGTTGCGGGAAAGCGCATCCTGATCGTGCACGAGATCGGGGAAGTGAACGCGCGATCGATCGAGTCCCACGATTTCGTGATCCACGGTTCTTCCCACCTGCAATCGGAACGGAAAGTCGGAACGACGTTGGTGGTAAATCCGGGCGAGGCATGCGGGTGGATCCACGGCAAATGCACGGCGGCCATTCTCGACACGGAAACCGGAGAGGTAGAGAACATCACACTATGAGCAGCCGGATCCTCATAATCGATTTCGGCTCACAGTTTACCCAGTTGATCGCCCGGCGCGTCCGCGAGGCGCGCGTGTACTCGGAGATACACCCCCCGAGCCGGACGGTGGAGTGGATCCGCGAGTGGAAGCCCACGGGAATCATTCTGAGCGGCGGTCCCAACTCCGTGTACGGCGACAACGTTCCGCTCGCCGACCCGGCAATCTTCGACATCGCCCCCGTGCTTGGTATCTGCTACGGGATGCAGTTGATCGCGCACATCGAAGGGGGCCAGGTGATTCGCACCGATCGACGCGAGTACGGCCGGTCCCAGATGAAGGTGCTGGAGACCGACGGACTATTCGCCGGCTTCACGAGGAACGAGCCCGTGACTGCGTGGATGAGCCACGGCGATCACATCGAGCAGCCCCCAAAAGGCTACATCGTGACGGCTGAAAGCAACGGCAACCCGATCAGCGCGTTCCGGCACGAAGAGCGCGCGATCTTCGGCGTACAGTTTCATCCGGAGGTCGCGCATACACCGAGGGGCGGGGAAGTGATCTCGAACTTTCTCTTCGGCATTTGTAACGCGGAGCCGAGCTGGACCGCCGGCGCGTTCATCGAGGAAGAGATCTCGCGTGTCCGGAAGTTGGTCGGGCGGTCGCGAGTGATCTGCGGGTTGTCGGGGGGTGTCGACTCGTCAGTCGCAGCGGCGCTCGTCCACCGAGCAGTCGGCGATCAGCTCACGTGCATCTTCGTCGATACGGGTCTTCTCCGTTTGCACGAGCGCGAACAGGTTGAGCGGACATTCCGCGCGAACCTGGGCATCGAGCTGATAACGATCGACGCCGAGGAGAGATTTCTCACCGCGCTCGCAGGCGTGGAAGATCCGGAGAAGAAGCGGAAGATCATCGGCCACACCTTCATCGATGTCTTCGAGGACGCAGCTGCCAAAGTTGGGAACGACGTGGATTTCCTGGTGCAGGGCACGCTCTATCCAGATGTGATCGAGTCGTTCGCTCCGCGGGGCGGTCCGTCGGTGACGATCAAGACGCACCACAATGTCGGCGGTCTCAAGCCGGATATGAAGTTCAAGCTGATCGAGCCGCTGCGGGAGCTGTTCAAGGATGAAGTTCGGAACGTCGGGCGCGAGCTTGGACTGCCCGAGGAGATGGTGGCCCGCCACCCATTCCCAGGGCCGGGTCTGGCGATCCGCGTCTTGAGCGACGTCACGAAGCAGAAGCTCGACCTGCTTCGGGCCGCGGACGCGCTATACCTGGAAGGAATCCGTGAGGCTGGGCTCTACGACGACATCTGGCAGGCGTTCGCGGTTCTGCTGCCCGTGCGCAGCGTAGGCGTGATGGGCGACGAGCGTACCTATGAGAATGTGTTAGGGCTCCGCGCCGTCACGAGCACGGACGGCATGACCGCCGATTGGTTTCCGTTCCCCTACGACGTGCTGGGCCGCATCTCGAACCGGATCATCAACCAGATCCCTGGCGTGAACCGCGTGGTATACGACGTGAGCTCCAAGCCGCCTGCGACGATCGAGTGGGAGTAGGCGGGAAGCGGGTGGCGGGAGGCGGGAGGCGGGAGGCGCACGCAAGGCAGGACTTCCGGCACTCCACCTAAGCAAAGTCCTACACGGTGCGCAGACGTTCCCGTCGAACTCGTGCTTCCGCCTCCCGCTTCCCGCTTCCCGCCTCCCGTTTCCCGCCTCCCGCCTCCCGCAGTTACAGACTCTTCTCCTCGAGCAGCTGCATGAACTCCCTCGGCTGTTTCAGCTTGAGTAGCCGCTCGGGAACGTCGGATTCCTTTGAAAACTGCGCGATCTTGCCGAGTACGGGCAGATACTGGTTCGACACCTCGAGCGGTGGCGCGACGATCAGGAAGAAGAAATAAACCGGCTTCTCGTCGATCGCCTTGAAATCGAGGCCCTGCGTCTTTCGTCCGAACGCGACGCGCAGGCGACTTACCACCAGGGAGCGGCAATGCGGGATCGCGATTCCGCGGCCGATGCCGGTCGACCCCAGGTTTTCGCGTCGCTTCAACATCTTGAACAGCATGGCTTCGGACTTGTCGTCGAGGCCGAGGAGCCCGATCAGCTCCTTGAGGATATCGTCCTTGGTGTTGCCTTCGAGCTCGAGTTTGATCGCGTCTTCAGAAAAAAAATCGCGTAGTTCCATCAGCTCCCCGAGAGTGTTCGACAAGGCCGTGCGCGCGAAGGACGGAAGTTACCCGCGCTCGGCGTGAGAGTCAAACGACGATGTTGCAAGCACTTGGGTCACACACTTAGGTTGTATTGAGATGCGTTTTCCCTTTTCCGTCCGCGAGGACATCCCGCTCTACCTGGCTCCCATGGCAGGCGTGTCAGAGTCCCCATTTCGGAGACTTTGCCGCCGCTTTGGCGCGGACGTGGTCGTTACCGAGTTTCTCTCCGCCGAGGGGATTCGCCGCGAAAATGCGGCGACGCTCGACAAGCTTCGCTTCGGGCCCGATGAGCGTCCGATCGGGGTGCAGATCTTCGGCGCCGATCCGAGCGCGATGGGTGAGGCGGCGCGCCTCGTCACCGATGTATTCCAGCCGGAGTTCATCGACATCAACTTCGGATGTCCGGTGAAGAAGGTCGTGCGGCGGAATGGAGGCTCGGGCTGTCTCAAGGATCTCGATCTCGTCGAGTCGGTCATTCGCGCGGTATCGGCAAGCACCCATCTTCCGGTGACCGTCAAGATTCGAAGCGGCTGGAGCGAGGAGATGCGCGAGCCCGTGAAGATCGCCTTGCGCTGCCAGGACGCGGGGGCGAAAGCGCTCGCGCTCCACGCGAGGACGCGGACCCAGATGTACTCGGGGGCCGCGCGGTGGGAGGAAATCGCCGCCGTTTCGCAGGCCCTCGACATCCCCGTAATCGGCAATGGGGATATCAAGACCGCCGAAGACGCCGTCAGGCTTCAGCGGCAAACGGGCTGTGCGGCGATCATGATTGGGCGGGGATCATTCGGCCAACCGTGGATCTTCGATCAGACTCGCGCGCTGCTGGCGGGCAAGCCGAAGCCGGAAGCTCCCTCCATCGAGCGGCGCTTCGCCATCGCGCTCGAGCACGCGCGGATGGCGGAGGCATACGAGGCCGATCCTCGGGGCGCTGCGATCGAGTTCAGAAAGCATCTGGGTTGGTACGTGAAGGGCGTTCCCGGATCGGCGGAGTTGAGGAAAAAACTCCACGCGGTAGTGAGCCTGATGGAGGTCGAGGATGTGTTCGCCTCTTATCTGGCCGCGCCTCATCGATACGAAGAAAGATCAGGCTTTGCGCCGATTGTCAA
>DASXYR010000099.1:0-3187 GCA_036502385.1 Gemmatimonadaceae bacterium | reverse complement strand
TCGTGCGCGCGGTAGAACTCCTCGAAAAGACGATCCCGCCTCTCGGGGGCGACGCCAATGCCATTGTCGCACACGCGGATCACGACTTCCTTGTCGTGGCGCGTGTCCGGACCTTCGACGGAGGCCTCGATCGCGACCCATCGTTCGCCTTTTTGGAGATCGGAATACTTGATCGCGTTCGACACGTAGTTCATGAGGCACAGCTCCACTGTCGCGGCGTCGACCTCGATCTGCGGCAGATCGTCGGCAATACGGACTTCGACGCCCTTTGCTTCTGCCGCCTCGCGCAGCTCGCGGACTGCCTCGGTCGCGACTTCAGGGAGCAAGACGTTGTGTCCATGACGCGACTCGGTCCTCGATATCACCTCGAGATTGTCGAGAGCGCGTCTCAGGCCCTCCGCGTTGCGCCGAATGATGCTCGTGAACGCGCGCCTATCGGCCTCGGCAATGGTGCCTTCGTCGAGCATCGCCGCCGCGCTCGAGACCGCGTGCACCTTGTTCTTCAGCTCGTGCGCGATCGTGCGGTTGAATTTTCGCAGCCGGTCCTCTCGCTCCTGCACGTCGTTATCGGATAGCCGCAGAAAATGGCTCATCGTCGCCTGGCGAATGAGCTCCATGCCGTGGGCGATGCGCTGCCAACAGATGAGAAAATCGCGGCGTGGATACGACTCCGGCAAATGCTCGGCGCAATCGGTGAGAAAATCGAAGATGATCTCGCCGAGCATCTCGTACTCCTTCAGAATCTCATAGGCATCGAATCCCTGCTCGTGGCGGAGCGCGCCCAACTCCATCGCCTTGGCGACGACCGGTGCCTCGTCGTCGATGTCCTTTCCCGGTTGCCTCAAATATCCGGCAATGCCCTCGATGAGGAGCGGCACATGATTGAGAAGCTCGTGGGTCGGGAAGACCTTGCGCTTGGATATCGCAACGCGCGCATTGATGCGCTCGAGCCATTGCGAGACGAGCTCCTGCTTCGCGGCGCGCAGCCGGTCGGACAATTGGGCGGCCAATCGGACTGGGAAGCTGGACAGCTGAAGCTCCACGGACACGCCTCCGTCAGCGGGAAGAAAGTCCCGAAGAAGTGCAAAAATAGTTCTCGGGCCCCGATTCGGCGGCTCAGCCGTCGATTTGGTAGCGATTTTGCCGCTCCAATCGTCCTCACCTTGAATCTTCCACAGTTAATGAGGGTCTATGCGATACAGAATATTTGCTACCGTTTCTCTTCTTGGCATCGCCGCCTTCGCAGGCGCATGCTCGCGCAACAAACCAGCGTCCAGCGCGCCTGTACCGACGGCGTCGGCCGACCGTGCTGCTTCCGATGCAGCCGCGCAGGAAGCCGCGAGATTGCGTGAAGAAGGCGAGCGCGCAGCGGCAGCCGCACGCGCCGATGCAGAACGTGCCGCAAAGGCGAGCGCGCAGGCCAAGGCGACGCTCACCACGCCGGTTCGCTTCGAGTTCGATCGCTCGCAGCTGAACGACGAAGGTCTCCAGCTGCTCGACGCAAAGGTCGAGGCACTTCAGGCAAACCCGGCAGTCCGCGTTCGGATCGAAGGCAACGCCGATGACAGCGGCTCCGATGAATACAACATGGCGCTGAGCCAGCGCCGCGCAGCAGTCGCGCACCGTTATCTGACGGAGCGGGGCATCGACGCATCGCGTCTCCAGATCGTGAGCTACGGTGAAGAGCACCCGGCGTGCACCGCCAACCGTGAAGAGCCGTGTCGTGCGCAGAACCGGCGCGACGAGTTTGTGATTCTTTCGGGCATGTAAGCTTCGCAGACCGAAAAAACGCCGCTCCTTTCCGGGGGCGGCGTTTTTTTTTGTGTTGGGCGTCGGTCCCCGCGCGAACCTATTAACATCATTTCATGGCAGACGACGTCGTTCTAACTCGACTCATCGACACCGGCACCAAATGGCCGGCGCTGGGGCTTCGCGTCATGGTGTTCGCGTGGGGACACACGATCGAAGGCACGATCATCCCGGGTAAGGAGTACGACGAGGGCGTGGCGGCCGCGATCGACAAGGCGATGGCGCCGTCAGCAGCTCTCGAGGCCAGCGCGCGAAACGGCGTGGAAAAGGATCGCGAAGCGCTCAAGGCCGCCGCGAATAGCGATGGAGCGAAGGGCCAGGCGGCGTATCTCTTTCTCAAATCAGTCTCAGTCGACGGCGACAAGAACCTGGATCGACTGCGGATTCCGGTCGGGGCGGTCGTCGGCTACGCGCTGCTCGAGCAGCTGAAGGAAAAAGCCGTCAACGACGGCTTCCTCCGTCGCTGACTACTTCACGATCGTCGCGGACTTGATGTAGTCGAGTTTGGGAAACGCAGTTCGCAGGTATGCGTTGCCTCTGTTCCTGATCGACTCCTGCTCGGGCCCCGGCCCATTTGGCGCACCTTCGCCGTAACCGCTGTACAGCGCGTCGACGGCTTTCATTCCATCAATCACTTTGCCAATCGGCGCAAAGCCCTGCGCGTCGAGCATTGCGTTGTCCTTGTAGTTGATGAAAAACTGGTTCGACCGCGTGTTGGGACCTGCAGTGGCGAACGTCAGCATTCCACGCTTGTTGCTCTGCTTTACGGGATCGTCAGAAATTCGCAGCGTGTCCATCTTTGCATTGAGCGCAGGATTGCCGCTCAGGCCGAACTGCGCCATGAATCCAGGCAACACACGGAAAAAGCGGACGTCCTTGAAGTAGTCTTCGTTCACCAGACGGTAGAATCGGTCAGCGCCTTTCGGCGCCCATGCGCGGAAAACATCCACGGTAAAATCACCTTTGGTGGTCGCAAACTTCACCCGAAATGAGTCGGGAGATGCCGGGTCTGCCGCAGGTGGGGTTGGAGCCGGAGTCGGAGCGGCGGCTTCGGAAGGAGGCGGCGGTGGAGTTTTTTCCTTGCACGCAACGGGGATCATCTGCAGCGCCACGAAGGCGAGTAGTGCGGGGGTGTGCTTGCGGTAGCTCATGACGGTGAGTGGATTAAGGGCCGTTCGTTCAATCGTGCGCCGAATCACTTCCAAATCGTTGGGGGAGATTCGAACTCTCGACCTCGGCATTATGACGGCAGGTATGGCCGTAGGCAAGGCGCTCGCACACTGCGTCCCCGGTCCTCACGGACGAACGCGGATGATCGTCTTCCCCTTGATCCGCTCGGTTGGGTTGAAGGCGGCGACGGCGTCGTCGAGGGTCGAGA
>DASXYR010000098.1:0-2756 GCA_036502385.1 Gemmatimonadaceae bacterium | reverse complement strand
TCCCGCTTCCACCCCGCGGGTAACGACGTCGCCGAGGCGGCATCGAACTGAATCGTCGCCTCGTCGCCGGGACCCATGATGACGTACATGTCGTCCGGACTCTTCAGTAGTGGGAGGATGTCGCCGAAGCGCGTAAAATCTCCCGTGATTGGCCGCCACGGAGTTTCCTTCGATACATCGTCGTACGCGAACCAGTACGGGCCGTAACGGCCGCCCTTGCGGTACATCCGCGAGAAGCCACGGTAGTGCAGATCCGCTGCAATTGGCGCGAGCGTTGTGACTTTCGCGCTGTTGTCAGCCGGAGCGCGCGACACGAACGCCTGATCCCAATAGATCTGCATGTTGGTGCGAAGGCGCACGTGATGGTCCGCGGTCGGGAATTTTCCCGCGAGGTCGATGACGATCGTTTTGTCCTTCCCGGAGGGGAATCCGATGCTGGCGATCGCCGTGGCCCATCGCCCTCGTGCATCGCGTACCTCGAGAGACGGAGTAAACGGTTTGATCTCCGACTGCTGCGAGAGCGCGACGTTGATGCTCGCGTCGGTTGGGTAGATCCAGCCGCGCAGGAACAGCGACGTGCCTAAAGCTCCGGCGTCGGGTCCCAGGTTCAGAATGAGATCGTGCGTCTCGACGACGCCCTGGTACTTCGTGGGCGTAAAGTTGGAGACGTAGATGTCGTCGCTGGCGCGGAGCGCCGGCAAAACGTCGTTCCCTTTTCCGTCGGTCGCCGAGAGCGGGACTTCGCGAGATCGAACCTGAAAGAGCCGGAGTTTCACCGGACCAGGCGGCACAAACCGCTCGTCGACGAATATGTCCATTGAATCGGGATGATCGACTGCGACGAGCTTGACCTCGTCGGCGTAAGCAGTCTCCCACAATTCTTCGGTGAGCTGAAGGAGGTAGCGCCCGTCGCGCGGCTTGAGCGCGTCACCCGAAATTCGAAGGTATTCCTGTGATGCGCCCGCGGGAGCAAAGGCGCTCGTGCCTCCCATGAGGCCGAGCGGCATCCCCAGCGCGCTGCGCCACATGGCGTCCGTCACAAACCGGAATTCCTTCCCGTCCCACGTGTAGGCGAGTGCGCACGATCCTTTGAGCATCTCGCGCTCGACGACGTCCTGGTCTCCGCCCGGGAAGTAGATGGTTTGCGGAACGCCGTTCGTCCACTCTACGCGAAGCACGTCGGCCTTCAGGTGCTGCGCGAGCCCGAAATGCGTCGTCCGCCCGGTCGCGACGCGCGTTTGATAGATGTCGCCCGCTCGGAGCTCCAGCTTCGAGCCGATGCCAAGCGCGTTGTTCTTGCCGCTTCCCGCACCCAGCCCTTTCAGCTCCACGTTCAGGTCAAGGTTGCTGTTCCCGAGATCGTTGCGGAGCAGCCGCGGCGCGCCGGTGCCGTCCATGAGGACAAGATCTTCGTCGCCGTCATCGTCGACATCGAGCACCGCAATCGCGGATGCTCCCGCCGCGCGCACTGCGCCCGGAATCAACGACGAACGGTCGAGAAACTTACCCGTGCGGTCGTTGCGGAAGAGCGAAACGGTGTGCGAGCTGGCGCCCTTCCCCCCGGATGCGCCGGCGACCACAAGGTCGAGCCAGCCGTCGTTGTCGTAGTCGACGAACGTCGATGCCATCCCCGCCGTGGTGCGGAGCGCCTCGAGAGCCGCGCTCGAACGAGAGTCACGCGTGAACGTACCGTTTCCCTTGTTAAGCCAGAGAGTTGGCGCTTCGCCTTTCGCGCTCGCGACGAAGATGTCTATAAATCCATCGTTGTTATAGTCGCCGACCGCCGCGGTTCCCGAGCCGCTGCTCGTGATCCCACTCGAGGCCGTCGCGTCGGTGAAGCGCTGCGCTCCTCCGTTGTGAAAGAGTGCGTCGGTGCCGTGCTCGCTCGGAAAAAAGACGTCAGTTCGCCCGTCGCCGTCAAAGTCAGCGAAGACGGCGTCGCTTGCCTCCCCACCGGCGAGGCCGAAGGCCGCGGTTGCGTCGGTGAAGGTGCCGTCGAGATTGTTGCGGTACACGGTACGCTGACCGTTCCCGACGAGAAGGAGATCCAGGTCGCCGTCGTGATCGAGATCGACGAAGACAGCCTTGCGCGCGCCCTTGATGTCTGCGATTCCGGCTTTGCTCGTGACATCTGTAAACGTCCCGTTGCCGGCGTTACGGAAGAGGTGGCCGCGACCTTCGCTGCCGATGACAAAAAGGTCCAGCCACCCATTATTGTCGTAATCGGCGAAGGCGGCGAATGCTGCGGACCTCCGCAGAGCGATCCTGGTGTGGGTGGTGACGTCTCGGACGAATGCGCCCTGAACGTGATATAGCCGCACCACGTTTTTTCGGAGCACCGGCGACCACATCGAGACAAATAGATCGTCCTCGCCATCGCCATCGATGTCACCTGCCGCGACCGCCGTTGGTCCCTGTCGATCCTCGGATTGACTGACATCACCCGTAATTGCCTCTGGGCTCGCCAGGCCGGCGTCGTTGGTAGCGTCAATGAATTTTGCCTCATCAACCGTCGCCTTTGCCCGAACGCCGTGCAACGAAATGAAATTCTTCGGCGCGTAGGCCAGCACCGTGCGCCCCGCGATCGGACCATCTGTCCATCTCACTTCATCCAGTGCCGCCTGGTACGGTGCCGTGCCCTCCATCAATCCCAGGAAATGATCGAGCGCCGAGCGCGACTCGACGGCTTTCCCCGCGCGCAGGAATTGAATCGAGCTGTCCAGATACGCGCTTGCTTCCGGCGGAGGGGCTGGCGG
>DASXYR010000097.1:0-9793 GCA_036502385.1 Gemmatimonadaceae bacterium | reverse complement strand
TGAGCGGAGCCGCGGGAGCCAGGCGCTTTCCAATCAGGTCGTGCGCGTGCTCTACAACGACCGGAAGCCCTTTTGATTCCAGATACTTCGCTTCGCGCGAGCCGAGCTTCATCCGCTGACGGAATGGCGAGCCGGACAGAGCCTCAAAAACGTCATCAAGTTTTCGCATCGCCCCCGCCTCCCGCTTCCCGCTTCCCGCTTCCCGCCTCAGGCCACGATGTTCAGCAGTCGTCCCGGAACCAAGATGATTTTTTTCGGCACGCTCGCCACGAACTTCGCAACTAACGGATCGGCAAGTGCGGCCGCCACGGCTGCTTCCTCCGTGATGTCGCGATCGACGGTGATTCTCGAACGGACCCGGCCGTTCACCTGAACGACGAGCTCTATGGAATCTTCGGCCGCCAGTGACGGGTCGAATTGCGGCCACGCTGAATCGAATACGCTTCCGGTGCCACCCGTCTGCTCCCACAACTCCTCGGCGATGTGGGGCGCGAAGGGCGACACGAGCGGAATCAGCGGCACCACCTCTTCGCGGTGCGGCGTGCGCTCTCCCTTCCGAAGCGTGTTCATGTACTCCATCATCGCCGCAACAGCGGTGTTGTAGCTCAGGCGCGGGATGTCCTCGCTGACTTTTCGAATCGTCTGGTGCAGCTTGCGCATCACCGATTGATCGGGCGCTCCTGCGTTTGACATCCCGTGCACCGACGCGAAGAGCCTGTCCAGAAAGCGGCGGGTGCCGGAGATGCTCGCATCCCTGAAATCGCCGCCCTGCTCGTAGGGGCCGAGGAACATGAGATAGGTGCGGAACGCATCAGCGCCCCAGTGCTCGATGTACTCGTCGGGGTTCACGATGTTGCCCTGCGTCTTGGACATTTTCGCGCCCTCCCGGATGATGTGTCCGTGCGCGCGAAATTTCGTGAATGGCTCCTCGAATTCGAGCATTCCGGCATCGTGCAGCACCATCGTGATGAAGCGGGAGTAGAGCAGGTGGAGCACTGCGTGCTCGTTTCCCCCGATGTATGAGTTCACCGGCAGCCATTTTTTCGTGATGCTCTTCTCGAACGGCACGTCGTCGTGGCCGACGCTCGGATAGCGCAGGAAATACCACGCGCTATCGAGGAAGGTGTCGGACACATCGGTCTCGCGGCGGCCGGTCTTTCCGCATTTCGGGCACGCGACGCGATACCACTCCTCGTGACGCGCGAGCGGCGAAACCCCCGAGTCGTCGGGCTTGAAGTCTTCGATGAACGGCAGCACGACGGGCAGATCCTTTTCGGGAACCGGCACCGTTCCGCACGATTCGCAGTAGATGATCGGAATCGGCGGACCCCAATAGCGCTGGCGCGAGATGCACCAGTCGTGCAGCCTGAAATGCACGATCGATTTGGCAGCTCCGGACTTCGAGAGAAGCTCCACGATTGCCCTTTTCCCCGCGTCGACGCTGTACCCGTCGAACTCGCCGGAGTTGACCAACGTGCCCGACTCGCATTCGGTGAACGCGGAGGTCAGCGGGGTATTCGCGTCTTCCCGCTCGCCGCAGACGACCCGCACGATCGGAAGCTCGAACTTCGTGGCGAACTCGAAGTCGCGCGCGTCGTGACCCGGTACCCCCATGATCGCGCCGGTCCCGTATTCCATCAGCACGTAGTCCGATACCCAGATCGGAATTTGCTTCCGAGTCGCGGGGTTGACGGCGTAGGAGCCGGTAAAGGTTCCGGTTTTTTCCGTGCTCGTCTTTCGGGTGATGATGTCCTGCTTCTTGGTCTTCTCCCGGTAGGCGTCCACTTTCTTCCGCGCGGTGGCTTTGGTCAATCCATCCACCAGTGGATGCTCGGGAGCGAGCACGAGGTACGTCGCGCCGTAGATCGTGTCGGGCCGCGTGGTGAAGACGCGGATCTCGCATGCGCCACCCGCTACGTTTTCCGCTTCAAAAGCGATCTCGGCGCCTTCGGAGCGGCCGATCCAGTTTCGCTGCGCGGTCTTGGTGGTCTCAGACCAATCGATTCGGTCGAGATTCTCGAGCAGCCGCGGCGCGTAGTCACTGATACGGAAGAACCACTGCTCGAGCAGGCGCTGTTCGACGGGCGTCTTGCTCCGCTCGCACAGTCCCGCGACGACCTGCTCGTTGGCGAGCACCGTCTTGCAGTCGGGACACCAATTGACGGCCGCCTGCTTCTTGTATGCGAGCCCCTGCTTGAAGAGCTGCAGAAAGAGCCACTGCGTCCACTTGTAGTAGTTCGGCTCCGTCGTCGAGAGAGTGTAGCGCCAGTCGATCATCAGCCCCGATCTCTCGAGCTGCCTCCGGAAGTTTGAGATGTTCCGCGGTATGAGGTCCATCGGGTGCTGCCCGACCTTCAGCGCGTAGTTCTCCGAATGAATCCCGAAGGCGTCGTACCCGAGCGGCTCGAAGACATTGTGTCCCATGAGCCGCTGGAATCGTCCATAAATGTCGTTCCCCGTGAACGCGAAAAGATTCCCGACGTGGAGTCCTTCTGCGGAGGGGTAGGGGAACATCATCAGTGTATAGAACGGCCTTTGGGCGCGCTGCAGGTCCGTGTTGTTGGTTCCACGCTCCTGCCAGATGCGCTGCCACTTCCGCTCGATCGCGCCAGGATCGTACGAAATGGGCTCCGAGAGGTCGTCTCGTATTACCGGATTCGCCATTCGTACAAACTAGCCGCTCCGCGACCGAGTTTCATCTGTCGCTGCAGGTGATGGTGCAGGCCTACAATCGTTCCTCCCAGATGACCGCAACGCCCTATCCAGTCGCTCCCGACTCCGCTTCGGGCTTTCTCAAGCCCGTGTTCAGCGTGCTCCAGAAGCGCGCCCTCGGGACCAGCATAACCTTCGGATCGGTATTCGTGCTCGGGCTGGCTGCGATCGCTTGGCAGGTCTACCATCTGATCCCCGAAGAAATCCTGCGCGATGTCTTCGCCGTCAGCGGAGTGGGGACAGCCTTGATCATCGCTGTTCTCTGGATCACCGTTGCAATCGGCACCACCGCCGCCGCCGCACTCATATTCGTCCGCCACCACGTCAGCGGTCCCGCAGCCGAGCTCGCGCGCACCCATGAGGCGATCTCAAAGGGAGATCTCTCCAGCACGTATAGACCTTCTGCGTCCAACACGTCAGTGGATCGCCTCACGAGATCTACCCTGACGATGGTCTCCGAGCTCCGGGGAGTCGCCGGAAAAATGCGCGTTTCGGCCGAGGACAACGACCAGCTCGCAACGCAGATAGCTCACGCTGCGCAGGCAGCAGCCGCAACGGCTCGCGAGGGCGCGACAACCTCGAACATTCTCAGTCAGGACGCTTCCGCGCGGGAGCGTGCGATCTGGGAGCTGACCGCGGAAGCCAGCAAGCTGGTTCAGATCACAGCCACGATGAGCGAGGCAGCACAGGATGGTCTGCGCCGCGACAAAGCGTTGCGCCAGCTGGCGCACGAGAATCGCGTGCGGCTCGAGCGCACGTCGACCTCACTTCAGGAGCTCGCTTCCGACGCGCTGGAGAGCGTCGAAGGCATCGACGCGCTGTCGTCCGCCGCCGATGAGATCCGGGCATTCCTGGTTCTCGTGCAGAAGATCTCGCGTCAATCCAAGCTTCTTGCGCTGAACGCCGCGATGGAAGCCGCACGAGCGGGGGAGCATGGTCATGGGTTCGCCGTCGTCGCCACCGAAGTTCGCCGTCTCGCCAGTAGCTCGGCGGAAGCAGCACAGCGTACGACGTCGCTCGTGCAGGAGATGCTGGATAGCATCAAGCTCTCGCGTGAATCCACGGCTCGCACGGTCTCCACAGTGGAGCAGGTTTTACAGTCCACGCAGGCAGGTCGCCACGCACTGGCGCGCGTCGAGGAAGGAGCGGTCGAGGGGGAAGACCTGAGTGGCCGGATCGCGAAGGCGGTTCACGAATCGGGAGAGCTGATCACCGGAATGACGCAACGCCTCTCCAGTCTGTCGCAAGGGACTGCGGCGTTCTCCCGCGCGATCCATCACGTCGCGGTATCGAGCGAGGAGCAGAGCAACAACATCGGGGAGATAGCGACGGCGGCGACGGCTCTCACCGAAGCGTCGGCGCGAATCTCTCAGCTCGTAAGCACCTTCAAGCTCGGCGGCAGCTGACCTCTGGCATCTGCGGGCGCTGCGACTTGCTGAACTTGAATCGCATCGGCAGAAGCCGCGCGCCCTGAGCGTCGGCGACGGCGAATTGCGCGCCCTCGTAAGCGGTGGCGGAGCCGAATCGCCCGTCCTTGGCCAAAGCGTAGAACTGCAGATCGAATAACGGCCGGCCCTGCGCATCCAACAGCCGGCGCTCGGTCATGGCGATAACGCGGTCGATCGTCTTCAAACAGGCATCGTCGGGTGACAATCCCTGGCGCATGAATTCCACGATAAGGAATGCGCCGCACGCCTTGATGTTCGCTTCGCCGCGGCCCGTCGACCCCGCGGCTCCGACGGCGTTGTCGCAGTACTGGCCCGCGCCGATGATGGGGGAATCCCCCACTCTTCCCGGCACCTTCCACGACATTCCGCTCGTGGTCGTCACAGACGACATGTCTCCAGCCGCGTTGACAGCGTTCATGTTGATCGTGCCGGTCGTGAACTTCACGTGAAGAGGATGATCGAATGGGATGCTGGCGGTTGACGGCGGCAGCACGCTGTCGCTCCGCGCGTCGAGCCAGGCATCGGCCGGGTTGAGGCACGCCTTCCAGCGAAGCCAGTCCTGCCTGCTCTTTTCGGTGAGCAGGTTTTGCTCCTTGAATCCCATCTCCAGCGCGAATTTTTTCGCGCCCGCGCCGACGAGCATGATGTGATCGGTGCGGTCCATGACAGCTTTGGCAACGAGCGACGGCGTCGCGATGTCTTCCAGCGCGCCGACGGCGCCCGCCCGGTTGGTTGGTCCGTGCATGCACGATGCATCGAGCTGGACGACACCCTCTTCGTTCGGGAGTCCGCCCAAACCAACAAACTGATCTTCCGGATCCAGCTCCTCGATGTTCACGCCGGCGATGATCGCGTCGAGGGTGTCAGCGTTCTGATGCGTGATCATGTCATAGGCGCGCGCGACCCCGCGGATCCCATTTGCAGAAGAAATGACGACGGGCCGGCTCGCCACGATCGATTCGGCTCGAGCCGCCTCACGAAGAATCTCCGCGCCGGCCGTGCGATCGAGTGTAAGGGATGCCGCAGCCGCCGCGCCGGCACCGACAAATCTTCGCCTGGAAATCGACACTCTACTCTCCTCCTGATGAAAGCCGTATCGCCCGCAGCCTGGCGCTGGGAGCCGCCTGCTTCAGTTTTCTGGATGTCAAAATGAGCGCACCGCCCTTGCCGCCGCGAGTATCTCGGCGTGGATGCTGCTATCTGTGAATGGGAACCGGCGTCGGTACCGAGCGAAAAGAGGAGGCCGATGGACGTGGCTTTGATAAGGTATGGGCCGAGTATAGCTTCCCGCTACGCATGAAGTCCGCCCACCCATCCAGACTTAGGACGCTGCGTCTCGAGGCGGCCGGCGCTCCGCGTGTCGACCTCTCGGGACCCACTCGTCGCGAGCACGATCTGCTCGGCGAGCGCGATGTCCCGGCGTCCGCGCTCTACGGAATTCAGACGCTGCGCGCGATCGAAAACTTCGCGATCTCCGGCATCCAGCTCTGCGAATTCCCCAGTCTCATCTCGGCGCTCGCGACCGTGAAGGAGGCGGCAGCACGGGCGAATCACGAGATGGATCTCCTGGATCACGAGGTGATGGGGGCGATCTGCCTGGCCGCCGGCGAGATCAGGGAGGGATTGCACCACGGGCATTTCTGCGTCGACATGATCCAGGGTGGCGCCGGCACCTCGACGAACATGAATGCCAATGAGGTCATCGCCAACCGCGCGCTCGAGATTCTCGGGAAGGAGCGCGGACAGTACGACATCGTGCACCCGAACAATCACGTCAATCTCAGTCAATCGACGAACGACGTGTATCCGACGTCGGTGAAGCTGGCGCTTCACACGACGATTGGCGATCTGCAGCTGGCGATGATCGCGCTCGCCGCCGCGTTCCTCCACAAGGGTGAAGAGTTCACCACCTACATCAAGATGGGGCGCACACAGCTTCAGGACGCCGTGCCGATGACACTCGGCCAGGAATTCAACGCCTTCGCGCACACGATGCTCGAGGACGTGGACCGTCTGGGTGAGGCACAGGCGCTCATTCGTGAGATCAACATGGGTGCGACAGCCATCGGCACCGGCATCAACGCGCCTCCCGGCTATGCAGAGGTGGTACGCAAGCACCTCGAGAATCTCACGGGGCTTCCCCTCATAACCGCGCCCGATCTTGTCGAAGCGACCGCCGACACGGGCGCATTCGTCCAGCTTTCCGGGGTCCTCAAGCGGTGCGCGGTGAAGCTGTCGAAGATCTGCAACGATCTGAGATTGCTCAGCTCGGGTCCGCGCGCCGGATTCGGCGAGATAAATCTTCCGCCGATGCAGCCGGGCTCTTCGATCATGCCCGGCAAGGTAAATCCTGTCATCCCCGAGATGGTGAATCAGGTCTGCTTCGACATCATCGGTGGCGACGTCACGGTCACGATGGCTGCGGAAGCGGGCCAGCTCCAACTCAACGTCTTCGAGCCAATCATCGCGTTCCGTCTTTTGAGCGGGATGACCCACCTCACTCGCGCGTGCAAGATCCTACAGGACAGATGCGTGGAGGGCATCACCGCAAACCGGGAAAGAATGCAGATGTTCGTCGAGCAATCTGTCGGCGTGATCACGGCGCTGGTCCCGGTCCTCGGCTACGAGACGACGACCGAGATCGCCAGGATTGCGCTCGAGACCGGGCGCGATGTCTACGATCTTGTTTGCGAGCGTGGGCTGATGACGCGCGATCAGCTCGACCGTCTGCTGAACCCCGCGTCAATGACCGCGCCGAGAGAGTCCGAGTAGCGATTCGTGCCCTCCCACATCCAGCGGTTGAGAGTTAGTTTGTACGTGCTTCTCCCTGAACACTCCGCACGGTGTTTCACCCGGCGAAGGTGAAACGCTTCTATCACGACGAGAACAGGATTCCCTTCGCATGAAAGGCTCTGACCGCCTCCGGCGGCTTGCATCCTACGCGTTGTTCGCCGCGTTCGCCATCGCGGCCGTTTCCTGCAACGAAGCACATCCAAATACAACACTCCTGCCCCACTCCGATTTTGGGCGCGAGATCGATTTTCTCTGGGACCGTCTGCTCCTTCTCGGGACCATCGTCTTCATCCTGGTGGAAGGGGCCCTTGTCTTCGTCATGTTCAAGTACCGGCGGAAAGACAATCAGACCACACCGCCTCAGACCCACGGGAGCACAAAGCTCGAGATCACCTGGACGCTGATACCGGCGGTAATTCTGGTTTTCATCGCCGTCCCGACTGTCCGGACGATTTTCATCACCCAGGCGCAGGCGGCACCGGGCTCGCTCAACATCGACGTCACCGGACATCAATGGTGGTGGGAGTTCAGATATCCCGAGTACGGCGTCACGACGGCGAACGAGATTTATCTGCCCGTTGGCCGCACGGTGAACTTTCGACTGAGATCGGCGGACGTCATCCACTCGTTCTGGACGCCGCAGCTTGGTGGAAAGCGCGACGTGGTCACCAATCGCACCAACTATATCTGGTATACGCCGGACAGCTCGACGGCGAGCAGCGTCTGGAATGGATTCTGTGCCGAGTACTGCGGCAGCTCGCACGCCAACATGCGGTTCCGGGTTTTCACCGTGACTCCGCAGCAGTTCGAGTCGTGGGTCGCGGGTCAGAAGATGCCGGCGCACTTCGGCGCGGTGGCGCCCGCCACTCCCGCGGGCGGGCCGATTCCACCACCACACGAGGGTCCGGCGGTCACGACTCAAGGCGGCCCGAACTCGCCCACGCAGGCGGCGCAGGCAGCGGCGCAGAGCATCGCGCGAAACAGCTCGGGCACGGGACCGGCTGGTGGAACGCAGCCGGCGATACCACGCACCCAAAACCCTTCGGCAAATCCAGGCGCCAGCGGCGCTGTCAACGGCGTGGTTCCGGCAAATGCCAGCTTTGCATCAGCGCCGGGCGGACTGCCGAGCGGTTACATCTTCCCGCGTCAGCAGATTCCTGACTATGCCGTTCCCCACGCACCGATACCAGCGGGTTTGAAATTCACGCCTGGACTCACCGGCAACGCGGGGCGCGGATTGAAGGTCTTCTCGGGCGCCGCATGCATCGGGTGTCACTCGATCGCCGGAAATCCGGTAGCGATGGGAATCACCGGCCCGAACCTCACGCACGTCGGCTCGCGCAGCACGATCGCCGCGGGAAGATTCCCGAACACCGCGGCGTATCTGGCGCTCTGGATCAAGAACGCCCGCGCCATGAAGCCCGAAGTCATCATGCCGACACTCGGCCTCGATGAATACGATCCTGTTCTCAAAGCGAAAGTCACCTCGGCGACCGGCGGACTCACCGATCAACAGATCGCCGACATCGTCGCCTACCTAAGTGCACTGAAGTAACCGGAGACATAGACTTGGCAACCACCGTACGTCCGGCGCCTGGGCATGCTCCCGAACCTTATAGCGAACAGTCGGGACTCTGGAGCTGGCTCACCACCGTAGACCACAAGCGCATCGGCGTCCTATACCTGTACACGGCGCTCGGCTTCTTCATTTGGGGCGGGATGGAGGCTGTGATCATCCGCGCACAATTGGGCGCTCCCAATCAACACATCGTCTCCGCCGAGTTCTATAACCAGCTATTCACGATGCACGGGACGACCATGATCTTCCTCGCGATCATGCCGCTCTCCGCAGCGTTCTTCAATTTCCTGATTCCGCTCCAGATCGGTGCCCGCGACGTCGCCTTCCCGCGCCTGAACGCCTTCAGCTACTGGGTTTATCTGTTCGGCGGCCTGTTCATCTCGATCCCGATCCTTTTCGCGGTCGCTCCCAACGGCGGGTGGTTCGGTTACGCGCCGCTCACCACGAAGGCCTATTCGCCCGGCATCAACATCGACTTCTGGGTGATCGGTCTCCAGATCCTCGGCATCTCGTCGCTGGCGGCGGCGTTCAACTTCCTCACGACGATCATCAACTTGCGCGCGCCCGGCATGACCCTGATGCGGATGCCGATGTTCACGTGGATGGCATTCATCGTTCAGGTCCTGCTGGTTCTCGCCTTCCCCGTCATCACGATCGCGCTCGTGTTCCTGCTGTTCGATCGCTTTTTCGGGACGAATTTCTACAACACCGTAAGCGCCGGCGCTGATCCGCTGCTCTGGCAGCACCTGTTCTGGATCTTCGGGCATCCGGAGGTCTACATCCTCATCCTTCCCGCATTCGGACTCGTGTCCGAAGTGCTGCCGACCTACTCGAAGAAGCCCCTCTTCGGTTATCCGGTGATGGTTTACTCGGGAATCCTCATCGCCGTGCTCGGCTTCGGCGTCTGGGCCCACCACATGTTCGCCGTGGGAATGGGACCGATTGCGGACACGTTCTTCGGCTTGACCACGATGCTGATCGCGATCCCGACCGGCGTGAAGATCTTCAACTGGATCGCGACGATGGCGCAGGGGTCGATCCGTTATACGACGTCGATGATGTTCGGAATTGCGCTCGTCGCGTTGTTCACGATCGGCGGAATCTCTGGAATCATGCACGCGTCTCCGCCGGCCGACCTCCAGCAGACCGATACGTACTTCATCGTCGCGCACTTTCACTACGTACTCGTCGGCGGATCGATCATGGGAATCTTCGCGCGCATCTACCACTACTTCCCGAAGATCACCGGTCGGAGGCTGAA
>DASXYR010000096.1:0-3683 GCA_036502385.1 Gemmatimonadaceae bacterium | reverse complement strand
GTCAGCGGCGACGAGCCGCGTCGAGCGGCCTTCTGCTTTCAGCTTGCGGGCCAGCTTTGCCGCCGTCGTCGTCTTGCCCGATCCCTGCAGGCCGACCATCATAATCACCGAGGGCGGGACGGTACTGAGCTTGAGCCCTTCCCGTCGCTCGCCGAGCATTGCGGTGAGCTCCTCGTGGACGATCTTGACCAGCTGTTGCCCGGGCGACACGGTACTGAGCGCGTTGACGCCGGTGGCCTTCTTTTCGACGCGCTCCAGAAACTCGCGCGTCAGCTGGAAGTTGACGTCGGCCTCGAGCAGCACACGTCGGACTTCGCGGAGGCCCTCCTTGATGTCGGCTTCGCTGAGAACGCCGCGGCCGCGCAGGCGGGCAAAAGTGGCTTCGAGCTTTTCGCTCAGGTCTTCGAACATAGCCTTTAAACTTAGGCGCCGTTAACTTCTGAAACAACCGACGCACCATCTCCCCAGAGAGAGATTGCATGGCCATGCAGCGTAGAGACGACATCCTTCAGGCCGAGATTCCATCGACGCTGCCGCTGATGGCGCTTCGATCGACCATCGTCTATCCCCTCGGCACAATCGCGGTCCAGATGGGCGCGCCCGAAAATCTCTCGCTATTGCGGGCGAACGAGCAGTCGGGGCTGATCGTCGGGCTGGTGGTCGCGACCGGCGATCATGACGACGTTCTGGACCCTGAGCGCTTCGTCGGCCGCGTTGGTGTCGCCGCCCGCGTCCACGAGCGAATCAACCTTCCCGGCGAAACAGTCCAGATCACCCTTCAGGGACTTCGCCGAATCGTGGTCGAGGGAGTAGCGCAGACCCAGCCTTTTCCGATCGTGCGGATCAAGCCTGCCAAAGAGATTCCGCCCGATCCGAACGAGGTCGACGACCTCATCTCACGCATCGTGACGGGCGCCGAGACGCTCGCGGAGCTGATCGATCGCATCCCGGACGAAGTTCCCGCAATCCTCAAGATGAACATCTCTGATCCGGGCCGGTTTGCCGACCTCGCCGCGACCAACCTCAACTTCAAGGTCTCCGACAAGGACGAGATCCTCCAGCGCCTGAACATCGGCCAGCGGCTCAAGTTTCTCCTCGGACGCGTCGAGCGCGAGGTCGGCCGCGCGCGCGTCGCGGAAGACGTCAAGCGCCAGACCGAGATCAAGATCGAGCAGCACCAGCGCGAGTTCTACCTTCGTCAGCAGCTCCGCGCGATTCAGTCCGAGCTCGGCGAGGGCGATCCGGGCGAAAAAGAAGCGATCGAGACCTTGAAAAAACTCGAAGAAGCGAACCTTCCGGAGAAAGCCGCCCAGGAAGCCCGCCGCGAGATCGAGCGCATGCGAAACCTCTCGCCTGCCTCGAGCGAGTATCAGGTCATTCGCACCTATCTGGACTGGATGCTGGCGCTCCCATGGAATAACCGGTCGGCTACCGACGAAGTCATCGTGCTGAGCAAGGTCGAAGAGCTGCTCGATAGCCGGCACTACGGGCTCAAGGAAGCGAAGGAGCGCATCACCGAGTATCTCGCCGTTCGCAAGCTTCGCGGGGGAGATCCACACGGCCCCATTCTCTGCTTTGTGGGACCCCCGGGAACCGGCAAGACGTCGCTCGGCGAAGCGATTGCGTCGTCCATTAACCGCGCGTTCTATCGAATCTCGGTCGGCGGCGTGAGGGACGAAGCGGAGATTCGCGGGCACAGGCGGACGTACGTTGGTGCGATGCCTGGGCTCGTTTTGCAGTCGCTGCGTCGCGTGCAGGTGAGAGATGCAGTTCTGATGATCGACGAGATCGACAAAATGACCAGCGGGGGCCCATCGGGAGACCCCACCGCCGCAATGCTCGAGGTTCTCGACCCCTCGCAGAACTCGAACTTCGTCGATCACTACATCAACCTGCCGTTCGATCTCTCCAGCATCCTCTTCATCTGCACCGCGAACAACCTGTTCGACATCCCGGCGCCGCTGCGCGACCGAATGGAAGTCATTCGAGTCCTTGGCTACACGGTCGAAGAGAAAGTAGAGATAGCCTGGCGCTATCTGTTGCCGAGGCTGCTCGAGGACCACGGCATCACCGACAAGGACATCCAGTTCACGGACGAAGTGCTCGGTTTCGTCTCCAATCGCTACTCGCGTGAGGCCGGTCTACGGAATTTCGAGCGCAACATTGCGTCGCTGATGCGCAAACGCGCTCGCAAGAAAGCGGATGGAGAGGAGGGAGCGTGGATCGTCGACAACCAGATGGTCGTCGACATCCTCGGCAATCCCACTTATACGCTCGAGGACGCAGAGCAGGAACCGGAGATCGGCGCGGTGACGGGAATGGCGTGGACCGCTACGGGCGGCGACCTGATGGTGATCGAAGCGCTGAGAATGCCCGGCTCCGGCCGTCTCACGGTGACGGGGCAGCTTGGCGACGTCATGCGCGAGTCGGTCGATGCCGCGTACTCGTACGTTCGTTCGCGCGCCCAGACCCTTGGAGTCGACGACGTCGAATTCAAGGAGTGCGACCTGCACGTGCACTTCCCGGCCGGCGCGATCCCGAAAGACGGTCCGAGCGCTGGCGCGGCAGTCACGTTGGCGATTGCCAGCGTGTTAAGCCGTCGTCCAGTGCGTCGCGACATCGCGCTCACCGGCGAGATGACACTCCGCGGCAAGGTGCTCGAGATCGGCGGAGTGAAGGAGAAGGTGATGGCGGCATATCGCGCGGGCCTTCGCCAGGTGATTCTGCCCAAGGCTAACGAGAAAGATCTGCGCGGCATTCCCGATGAAGTCGTGAACAGCATGACATTCACCTTCGTCTCGACGATGGACGACATCATTCACCTCGCGCTCCTCGCAAAAGGTCCGGGCACGCTGGCTGACGCCGCGGAGCCGCACGGCGATGTGCCGCCGAAGAACGCGGTGTCGGATTCGGCCACGGCATCGATCAATCAGTCGAGCCCAGCGGCAGTCAGTCAGTAGGTGAACGTCGCCAACCCGTGGATCCAGTTCGGAATCCATGTCTTCGTCGGAACGATGGCCGGGGGTCTCTCCGACACCGTAGCCGTCTGGATGCTCTTCAACCCGAAGAAGAAGAAATTCGGCTTCCAGGGCGCAATCCCGAAAAATCAGGCGAGGCTCGCCAAGAGTCTCGGGCGTACCGTGGGCGAGCGACTGCTTACGCCGGGAGATCTGCAGAGCGAGCTGGCGCGGCCAGAACTGCTCGAAGCGTTTCAGTCACGCGTGGAGGATGTCATCGCCAACATGCTGACATCGCGCGATCCGCTCATCGACAAGGTTCCGCCGGCTGTGGTCACGGCGCTGGAGGGAGCGACGACGGCGTATCTGCCGGTCGCAATGACCAAGCTTGGTGCGTTCCTGGGCCAGCCGACCACCCGTGTCAAGCTGCGAACCGCGCTTCACTCCATGTTCAATCGTTTTGTCGACGACATGCGCTTTCACGAGCGCATCTTCGCCAAGCTGATGATGACCGAAAAGAAGTTCGACAGCGTGCTCGACGCGATCGAGACGGATGGCGTCGAACAGGTAGTCGGCCTGCTCGAGGAGCCGGAGATCAGGGAAGAGATCTCCAAGGCAATCCACGATGCAATCCTCACCTACCTTCAGAAGCCGATTTCCGACATCCTCGGCGATGTAGAGGCAAAGAAAGATCCGGAGGCACCACGACGACTGGCAGCATCCGCG
>DASXYR010000095.1:0-3629 GCA_036502385.1 Gemmatimonadaceae bacterium | reverse complement strand
ATCGTAAGGCTTGCCGAGGGCGATCGCCTCGAGGTCGCGGTTGATATTGGACAGCCGGCTGTTCATCGTGTTCGTCATCGTGACGACGAAGAGCTTCTCGCTGGGGAATCGCTCGATGCGCGAGAGGAAACCTGGAACCATCCCGGTGTGCCACTGCCGAGTGGTGGCGAACGCGCTATCGACAAACCAGCCAAAGCCGTAGCGCTCCAGGCCGGGCCTGAACAACTCGGCGACGTCGGTCGCGCGCTTCGGATCGTACAGCGCCTGTTCCCATTTGTAGAGATCGCCGACCGTCGTGAACATGCCGCCATCGCCGTGGGCGCCGGTCATGTCGGCAACGGGAGTCTGCACGAAGGGTCCGCCGCGAAGGGCGAGGCCGGCGACGATGGTGTTGAGAGGAACATCTTCGACCGGCGCGTAACCGTAGGCGAGACCGGGCACGTTCCGGCCGATCGGGAAGATTCCGGTCGAGCGCATTCCGAGCGGCTCGAAGACGTTCGCGCGCATGTAGTCGGCGAACGACGCGCCCGACACGCGCTCGATCACTTTGGCGAGAAGGATGTAGGCCGTGTTCGAGTAGCTGAATTTGCTGCCGGGCGCGAAATCGAGCGGCTTGCTTCGCGCCGCGGCGATGATTGAATCCGCGCTGTTCGGCGCGAGCATGTATCGCGCGTACGCGAGCGAGCCGATGTCGAGCGCCGACTCGTAGTCCGGGACGCCCGACGTGTGATGAATGAGATGATCGAGCGTCACCGGCTGCCACGCCGCCGGACACGAATCGACGAACCGGCAGATCGAGTCCGTCAGCGCGAGCTTGTGCGCATCGCGCAGCTCCTGGATGGCGAAGCCGACGAACTGCTTGGTGAGCGATGCGGCCGCGAACTTCGTCTGCGGCGTGGCCGGCACGGCCTGCTCGATACTCGCGAATCCGTAGCCCTTGTCGAGAAGAATTTTCCCGTTGCGGGCGACGAGCACGGCACCACTGAACTCGGCGAGTGCCGCGCGCGCGGCCATGTACTGCTCCATGCGGACGGCGGGGTCCTGGCCGAGTACAGGTGTCGCGAGCGCGACAAATAGAGCGCAGCTCGCACGAAGAGCGGTTTGACGTTTCATAGCCTCAATTAAGTTTCGACCTGTTCCGCGTGGAGAACTACAAACTCACAATTACCTGGTGCGAGTAATAGATACTGGTTCCGGTTGCGTGTCGAATGCCGCATGAGCCTCCGATCGCGACCCATCTGTGCTATAGTAATGGGATGTCTCGCGGGATATTTGGTCGCTCGGTAGCTGTCGTCCTCGCCGTCTGCATGGCGACGATGACGGTGCTCGCATCTCTGAGCGCCGAGTGTCAGCTGCACCGTGTCGCGTCCGGCGCGTCGCCGGTCTCGGTGCACCACCATCATCTCGCCACTCCAGCCGACACTCGCGGACACCAGGAAAAGAAAGGCCACAGCGCATGCGATAGCTGCGGCTGCTGCATCGCCGCATTCAGGCTCGTCTCAGCGAGCCTGACCTTCGCGCCCAGCTTTGTCTCGAGTGTCAACGTCGCCCCTCTGCCGTCCGCGTCTCCCGTCGACAGAATCAGATCAGATTACTCCCTTCCATTCTCCACAGCTCCTCCCGCTCCTCGCGTAACGCTCCCCGCGTAACGCTTCCGCGCACGCGGCCGCTCCGTCGCACGACGTCGAGCATCCAACTCAACGATTGCACGCAGCCCCCGGGAGGGGCAGTTCAAGATGCGCATCTTCAATCAGTGCCTGATAGTGCTGGCAATACTTCCGCTGGCGAGTCGATCGACGCTCGCGCAGCAACCGCAGCCGCCGGCAAGCGACACGGTTCGTGTCGATACCCTGCGCCGCTCTGTGCAGCTGCACGCGGTCACCATCACTGCGGCGCCGGCTGACCGTAGCGAAGCATCCACCGCGACCCACGTCTCGCAGCGGCAGATGCAGGAAACGCCGGCCAACAATCCGTGGGACCTGCTGAGGCAAGCGGCCGGCGTCGAGGTCCACCTTCAGGGGCAGGGCCCCGGATTCGCGAGCGACGCCTCCGTGCGCGGATTCAGCAGCGATCACTCCACCGACCTGGCGCTGTGGATCGACGGCGTTCCCATCAACGAGCCGGTAAACGGCCACGCCGAGGGGTACAACGATTGGAGCCTGATCTTTCCCGCCGCAATACGGGACATCGATGTGATCAAGGGACCGACGAGCGCGCTGTTTGGAAATTTCGCGCTCTCAGGCGTCGTCAACGTGCGGACCCTCGAGCGCACCAGCGCCACCCAGGCCGATGTCAGCGGTGGGAATTTCGGCCGCGGCGAAGCGACCTTTCTGACCGGATTCGATCACGGCTCCGATGGCGGCGGCGTCTTCGGCCTGCGCGCCCGGCACGACGATGGGTTTCGCCCGAATTCGCGCAACGATCTCACCCAGGCGCACGCGCGGGTGGTGCACGACATCGCGCCCGGAGCGACGCTCGACGCCGGCATGGAGCTGTACGGCGCGCGCTGGGACTCGCCGGGTTATCTCAGCGAGCAGGAGTTCGCCGACGAGCAGTACGACATCGTCTCCAATCCGACCGACGGCGGCTACAAGCGCCATGCCCAGGAGCGATTGAGCCTGCGCGTCATTCGCGGTGACATGCTGTGGCGTACGACGGCCTACGCGACCCAGGGACGATGGCAGCTCTTTCTCACCATCCCGCCGGCCGGCGGGCAATTCGAGGGAACGGGAAGCCAGACCGAGGAAGAAGATTCGCGCTACGGCTACGGTCTGACCAGCGCGGTGACGTGGGGAAAGCCGGCGTTCGACATCACCCTGGGCGGCGAAGGCAGGTTCGACCACTCCAATTATCAGAACTATTTCACCACCGGGCTGCAGCGGGACTCGATCGACGTGCTCGTTGGCGGGCGACAACTGTCGGGCGGCCTCTTCCTCCAATCCGCGTTCGATGTCGGCCGGCGGCTTCGCGTCGACCTCGGCGGGCGCTACGACGAGATTCGGACGACGTCAGCGCCCGACGACCCCACGGTTGGCAACGTGACGGCTGCGCACGGGGTGTTCTCGCCCAAGGTCGGCGCGATGGTCCACGTCATTTCCGGCGTCGGACTCTACGGCAACGTCTCGCGCGGATTCCGCGCCACGGATGGCGTGCTCGAGGATCCGACGCTGGTGCCGATCACCACCTGGGCGTACGAGACCGGCATCAAGCTCGACACCGCCGGCGTCAGCGCATCGATTGCCGCGTTCCGCATGAACGTCAGCAATGAGCAGACCTTCAATCCGCTGACTTCGGGCTCCATCAGCGGCGGATCGAGTCGCCGCCAGGGAATAGAGCTCGATGTCGCAGCTCCGATAACCAGCATCGCGCGACTGTCCACCGAGTGGACGCTCAACGATGCGCGCTACACCCGGCAGCTCGCGGAACCCGATGATCCGGCTTCGCCGCCGGTTGACCTCACCGGCTTGCGCGTGTACAACACGGCGCGCTACATCGGCGCGGCCGCGCTCGATCTGGGCAACGACGACGGCATCACCGCCGGGAAACTGAATCTGCATCTCGCCGGCAACTGGGTCGGCCCCTACTCGCCGTTCGATGAGCCCGGCGTCGTGCTCGGCGCCTACGGCTTG
>DASXYR010000094.1:0-15435 GCA_036502385.1 Gemmatimonadaceae bacterium | reverse complement strand
GCTCGAGAACTGGTACGACCACGCGCAGGAAGTGAAGCCAAGGAGAAGAACCAAACCGGAGGAGTAGCCGGGCGGAAACGCGTCGCTACTCAACGGAGTGGTGCGGCGATCGTCCCGCGCTAGAGGTGCGGGGCGATCGCCGCGCTTGCTTTCTCGGATGTGAGGACCGGAATCACCTCGAATTGGACGATGTCGCTCCAGTGGGACATCCATTCTTCGAGGAGAATCCGGCTGTCGCAGTCCATGACCTGGAAGCAGCGCTCGAAATCGGTCGTCACCCAGCTCGAGATGTATCGAACGCCCTTCGGAGCGAGGCGTCCCTTTTCCTTGAACCGGCGATAGACCGGCTTTGCATCCCCATCGCGATACGTCTCGATAACCATGAACAACATTAGCGCCTCGGTCGAGGGGGATGGAGCAGCGTGCTGCACTGAAATTAACTCGCGTCAGTGAGGTTCACACGTCCCATCACTGGCAAAGAGAACGGCTAACTGCGTACTGAGCCCTGCTCTGTGTACGCAGTTGGCCGCGTTGCTCTCTGCCAGTGGCGCCGATGCAGTTAAACCCGTCCGGTCCGAATCAATCCATAGTCTCGCGCGCCCTTCCGCAGCAGATAGTACCCGCCAGCGAGCGGTCCAACGTTTGAAAGATCGGTATCCGTCGCGGCGCGTTGCCCGTTGAGCGTAACTCCGCCCTGCTCGATGAGCCTCCGCGCCGCGCCTTTTGATGCCGCGAGCTTGAGCGTCACCATCGCGTCAAGAAGGGAAGGCGTGTCGCTCGACTCTGCGAACGGCACCTCTTCGCTCAACGCCCGCAACACCGGCTCGGCCAACGACGTCGGATCTGCCTTGCCGAACAGCACTCGCGAGACTTCCTCTGCTACTTTGGCCGCGTCTTCGCCGTGCACCCGCGCCGTCATGTCGCGCGCCAGCGCCTGCTGCGCCTCACGCTTTTCCGGCGCCGTCGCGATTTGCCTGTCGAGCGCCTCGATCTCCTCGCGCGACATCAGCGTGAACAATCGCAGGTACTTGCCCGCATCGCGGTCGTCGACGTTGATCCAGTACTGATAAAACTTGTAGGGCGATGTCAGCGCCGCATCAAGCCACACCGCGCCCGCCTCGGTCTTGCCGAACTTCGTTCCGCTCGCCGTCGTCACGAGTGGCATCGTCAGCGCGTGCGCCGTTTTTCCGTCGGAGCGGCGAATAAGCTCCAGACCGGCGGTGATGTTTCCCCACTGATCGCTGCCGCCTATCTGCAGCGTCACGCCTTCGCGCCGGCTCAGCTCGAGGAAATCGTACGCCTGCAGCAGCATGTACGAGAATTCGGTGAACGAGATGCCGCCCTCGATGCGCGATTGGACCGAATCCTTCGCGAGCATGTAGTTCACGGTGAAGTGCTTGCCGACATCGCGCATGAACTCGACCGCTTTGAGCGGCCTCAGCCACGCCGCGTTGTCGCGCATCCGCGCGGCGCTCGGTCCGCTGAAATCAAGAAAGCGCTCGAGCTGCTTCCCGATGGCCTTCGCATTCGCCTCGATTTCTTCGCCGGACATCAGCTGCCGCTCGGCGTTCTTGCCGCTGGGGTCCCCGATCATGCCGGTCCCGCCGCCGACGAGAGCAATCGGGCGGTGCCCTGACCGCTGGAGATGCGCAAGTCCCATGACCGGCACGAGATGGCCCACATGCAGGCTCGATGCGGTGGGATCGAACCCCGCGTACGCGCTCAGGGATTCCGTTGCGAGTGCGTCCGGGAGCCCGTCCGTGTGTTGGTAGACCATTCCGCGCCAGGACAGCTCGTCCAGCAGCGAATTCTTCGAGTGCATGCGGGGAAGATAGGGACGCTCGACCACGGTGTCACCTTCGGTGTATCACAGTTATCTTTTTTGATTCCGCATGGCCTCCGACATCAACACGAAACTTCCATTTCGCAAGCGCCACCCAACGCTCGTCAGGGCGGTGCTGCTTTCACTTACTTTCCTCGTCGCCCTCGGCGCGGGCGCCATCTACGCCAGCTGGGCGCTCATCTGCCGCGGCAGCCAGTGCCCCTCGATCGAGATCCTGGCTGAGTACACCCCACACCAGACCTCCAAGCTCTACGCGGTCGACGGACGCTTCATCGCCGAGCTCGGACTGGAGCGGCGGACGCTGGTCAAGATCGACGAGATCCCGAAGATCGTGCAGGACGCCTTCGTCAGTACCGAAGACAAGCGCTTCTTCCAGCACGCCGGCATCGACTGGCACCGGGCGATCGGCGTTGTCCTCCGTTCCCCGATCCACGGCTACTCGCAGGGATTTTCCACCATCACGATGCAGCTCGCGCGGAACGTGTTCCCCGAGCAGATCACGCGCGAGAAGAGCGCGATCCGCAAGCTGAAGGAAGCGAAGGTCGCGCGCGAGATCGAAGCCAAGTACGACAAAAAGAAAATCCTCGAGCTCTATCTCAATCAAATCGATCTCGGGCACGGCGCGTACGGAGTCGAGACCGCGTCCCAGCGCTACTTCGGAAAGTCCGTCCGTGATTTGAATCTCGCCGAAGCGGCGATGCTCGCGGCGCTGCCGAAGGCACCCGCCAGGTACAATCCGGTTCGTTATCCGGAGCGCGCCATCCAGCGTCGCAACACCGTTATCGAGCTGATGCGCCAGAACGGCAAGATCACCGACGCCGATGCCAGTCGAGCAAAGGCGTACCCGCTTCAGCTCGCCAACAAGACCGTTACCGGTGAAACGGCGCCTTACTTCGTCGAATGGGTGCGGCAGCAGCTCGATGCGCAATTCGGGAAACAGCTCTACGAGCAGGGACTCAAGGTCTACACCACTCTCGATCTCGACGAGCAGAACGCCGCCGAGCGCGCACTCGAGCGACAGGCGAAGCTGATCGAGGCCGGACGGTTCGGCCCATATCCCCACGAGACATTCGAGCACTATCTCGCGCACCGCGAGGGCGACGAAGGCAGTGGAACGTCGCCGTATCTTCAGTCGGCGTTTCTTGCGCTCGACCCGCGCAACGGCGCCGTCCGCGTGATGATCGGCGGCCGCGACTTCGACGACTCCAAGTTCAATCGCTCGGTGCAGGCGCTTCGGCAGCCGGGGTCCACCTTCAAGCCAATCGTCTACGCCGCGGCGGTGCAGAATGGCAGGCCGGCGTCCTACATCGTGAACGACAGCCCGCTCGTCCTTCAGGTGCCTGGGCAGCCCGAGTGGAATCCACAGAATTACGACCTGAAATACCTCGGTGAGATTCCAATGCGCGAGTCGTTCTATGAATCGCGCAACGTCTCCACGATTCGCCTCGGAATGGAGCTGGGCGAACAGACCGTCATCAATGAAGCCAGGAATTTCGGCATCACGTCGGCCATTCCGCCGTATCCGTCGATTCACATCGGCGCGGCCAGCGTCTATCCGATCGAGCTCATCTCGGCGTACACGGCGTTTGCGAATCTCGGCGTGCGCGCCACGCCGAACGCGATCGTGAGAGTCGAGAACGCGAAGGGCGAGATCCTCTGGCAGCCGACGCCGACACGCTCGCAGGTCCTGTCGCCCGAAGAAGCGTGGCTGATGGTGGACATGATGAAGGACGTCGTGCGGCGGGGAACCGCGGCCAGCAGCGTATGGGGTGCAGGATTCCACTATCCCGCGGGTGGAAAAACGGGAACCACCAACGACGGGACCAACGTCTGGTTCATTGGTTATACCGCGGATCTTGTCGCCGGCGCATGGATGGGTTTCGATCGCCCCCAGAAGATCAAGGACAATGCGCAGGGAGGTTTGCTCGCCGCGCCGGCCTGGACGGCGTTCATGACCGAAGTCTATCGTCGCAAGCCACCGCCGCCCGACTGGCCAAGGCCGGTCTCAATTGTCACGCGCGACATCGACATCAGCAGCGGATTGCTGCAGACGCCTTACTGCCCACGCAATCTCGTCACGACCGAGTTCTACATCTCCGGAACGGAGCCGACGCGCGACTGCGACAAGCACGGTCCGTACGCGAATCCGGGCCTCACGCCGATCGACACCTTCAGCACCGTCCCGTATACGCCGCCGCCCTCTGGTGCGTACCAGCAGCCGGTGCGGCCAACGGCACCCACGATTCAGCCGGGTTACGAACCGGTACCCTCCGGCCGGAGAGTCCCAACGGTATTCGACACAACGCGTCGGAATTTGCCGCCGGGCGACACGATTCGCCCCAACCTTATCAGGCGCGACACGACGCGCGCCAGTCCCGTCAGGCGCGACACGACGCGCGCCAATCCTGTCACGCGCGATACAAGTCGGGCGGGAACGTCTCCGCCGCCTCCACCGCCAGACACGCCGCGCTGATGCGCTACCACGCGCGTTGGGTGCTCCCGATTACCCAGCCGCCGATCGAGAATGGAACCGTCGTCGAGAGCGACGGAAAAATTACATACGTTGGAGCGCGCGAAGGCGCACCGCCGGGCGATGATTACGAGCTCGGTGAGTCCATCCTGCTCCCCGGCCTCGTCAACACGCACACGCATCTCGAGCTGACGGCCATGCGTGGTTTCCTCGAGGATGGCCGATTTACCGAGTGGATCGACAAGCTCCGTCAATCGCGGAACGAAGTGCTCAACGAGGAGATGCTCCTCGATTCCGCGCGATTCGGAATCGTCGAAGGCCTCGAGGCCGGCATCACTACCTACGCGGATACGTGCTCGAGCGGCGTCGTCATGCGCGCGCTCCGGGAGCAGGGCGTGCGTGGAATCATGTATCAGGAGACGTTCGGCCCCGACCCATCGCATGCCGCCGACGCCATGCGCGAGCTGGAAGCGCGCATCGACAAGCTGCTGCCCGAACAGACCGATCTCGTCGCGCTGGGCGTCTCGCCTCACGCGCCGTACACGGTCTCCGATCGCCTCTACGAGGCCGCCGCGCGCTTCGCGCATTCGCGCCGGCTCCCGATGGCTATGCACATCGCCGAGAGCGCGGCCGAGTACGAGATCGTTGCTCGCGGCAGCGGGGAATTTGCCGAGCGTTGGCGTCGTCGCGGCATAGCCGTCTCAAACCGGGGGCGTTCGCCCATTGAACTGCTCGACCGGCTCGGCGCGCTCGAGCGCGGACCCTTGCTCATTCATTGCGTCCGTGTCGATGCCGCAGACATTCAGCTCATGGCGCGCCATCAATGCTCTGTCGCGCACTGCCCCGCGTCGAACGCAAAGTTCGGTCACGGGATCGCGCCGCTTCTTCCGATTGTGGACGCCGGGATTCGCGTCGGGATCGGCTCCGATTCCGTCGCCAGCAATAATCGCATGGACATTCTGGACGAGGCACGTCTCGCTGTTCTCATCCATCGCGCCGCCACCGAGCGGCACGACGCCTTCGGAGCGCACCAGGCGCTCGAGCTTGCGACGATCGGAGGCGCGCGTGCGCTCAACCTCGATTCGCGCATTGGCTCACTGGAAGTGGGGAAGGATGCCGATCTCGCCGCCTTTACCACCGACATCCCCCGTACCACTCCGCTCGGGGATCCCTATTCGGCGGCGATCTTTGCGCTTCCCGGCCGGTCGGCGACGCTGGTAACGGTGCGCGGAAAGGTGCTGGTCGAGCGGGGGCGGGCAGTTTTGCATGACGCGACGCTTGCCGAGCGCGTACGGAAAGCAGGGGCTGCACTCGCTTCGTGGGTGCCGCTCTGATATCTTCAACCGTCCCCACAGCAGGAAGCCTGTGCAATGGCCGCAGTAGATAATCACCACCGTATCTGGCGCGACGGCAAGTTCGTGGATTGGGAAGACGCCACGATTCACGTGATGAGCCACGTGGTCCATTACGGCTCCAGCGTGTTCGAGGGCATCCGTTGCTACGAGACGCCTGAAGGTCCGGCCGTCTTCCGCCTCGACGCCCATATGCGCCGCTTTGCGGACTCGTGCCGCATCTATCGGATGCCCCTCAAGTACTCGATGGAGGAGCTTTCGCGTGCGGCAGTCGAGACCGTGGCGGAAAACGAGCTGCCGCACTGCTATCTGCGCCCGGTCGCGATCCGCACCGGCGAGCAGATGGGAGTGCTGCCGAACGACACTCCGCTCGAGGTCTTCATCATCCCCTGGACCTGGGGGACCTACCTCGGCGCCGACGCTCTGAAAAATGGCGCCGATGTCTGCGTGTCCAGCTGGCGGCGTCCCGCTCCCGATACCTTCCCATCGCTGGCGAAGGCGGGGGGGAATTATCTCAACGGCCAGCTGTCGAAGATGCAGGCGCGCATCGACAACTACGTCGAGGGGATCATGCTCGATTCCTTCGGGCTGGTGTCGGAGGGAAGCGGGGAGAACCTGTTCCTCGTCCGCGACGGAAAGCTGTTCACGTCGACGATCAGCTCCGGAATTCTCAATGGAATCACGCGCGACAGCGTGATCCGGATTGCTCGCGACATGAACGTCGAGATCGTGGAAGGCTCGATTCCGCGCGAGATGCTTTACATCGCCGACGAGCTCTTCTTCACCGGAACCGCCGCCGAGATAACCCCGATTCGCTCGGTAGATCGCATCTCGGTGGGGACCGGCAAGCCCGGACCGATCACGCTCGCGATCCAGAACGAGTACATGGGAATCGCGACCGGTGTGCTCGACGATCGCTACGGTTGGCTGACCCCGGTTCCTCCGCTCAAGACGCTGGCTGCGACGCGTGAGAACGGCCAGAGAGCGCGGGTCTCGAACATGTCCGCTTCGACTCTCTGATCGGCGTCACTGGCGATCCCGTCATGGGCTCGTCTGGAGTGGTGTTTGTGGGGTAGAAGGTGTTACCGGCAATCGCCGGCGTCGTCGCATTAGAAGCAGTGTACAAGTCGTATATTTGGTGGGTTTCCCGGGAGGAGTGCTTGATCGTTGGTTGTCTGGCACTGAATGCTTCGTTCGAGCCATTGACGATGGTTCCGCTGCGCCGCGCCCTGCGGCTCGTCATCGATGGCAAAGCGGAGATCGTCGAAGCCGATTCTGATCGCGTCGTTCGTTCCGAGCGACTTACGCTCCCGCGTCCGGTGGTCATCCGGCTCACGCGCTTCATTCACGTCCCCCGTCGCTTCCGCCGACAGGTGACTAACACCTTCCTGTTCGCGCGCGATCGCTATCGCTGCCAGTACTGCGGCCGCCTGCAGATCGAGCTCAAGCCGCGCGAGTCATTGACGCGCGATCACCTGATCCCGCTCTCGCGCGGCGGCGCCAACGACTGGACGAACGTCGTGACCGCCTGCAGCCCGTGCAACACGAAGAAGGCGAACAACCTCCCCAGCGAGATCGGGATGCACCCGATGCACGCGCCAGTGGAGCCGCACTTCGTGCACCTGAGCTGGGCGGTGCGCCGTCTCACTGCGACGCAGGCAAAGTACATCAGGCTGTTCTACGGCGAGGAGACGCTCCACCATCTCGAAGATCTGGAGCACCGCGCCCCCCACTCGGGGATCCACGCGCCTATCAAAGCCATCTGAGCGACGGCGTAAGCACGAAGCCGCCGGCCGCTCCGCCCAAAGCCGCCGGCCGGTAGTGTTCGGTTGCAGCTAAAGTCAGGGTCGGAACGTCCCTGTCCGTGCCTCGTAGTGCCTCTTCTCGCCCCCTAGCAGCCTCACCACCAGCGTCCGCACCCCGCGGCCCACAGCTGTCCCGGGATTCTTCTTTCCGCTCACCGCCGGCTTGAGCTCCCCGCGCAGCCACCTCTCCACCTCGTCGAGATCGCTCAGCGACAGCGTCTCTACATCCAGCAGCAGATTGTAGTAGCCACGCTGCCCCTTCTTCGGCAGCAGTATCGCCGGCGCGTACGGACCCTCAGCCGAAAACTCGGCGCTGTCGAGGCTCGCGAATTCGCCGAGCGACTGGACTTTCTTGTTCACGACACGGACGGCCTGGTATTTCTTCCCGAGCACATCGTACTTGACGATGACATCCCATTCGTACGACGCTTTGAGATCATCGAACCACCGTCCCGCCGCCCATCGCTCCAGGCGATAGTGCAGCCGCGCCGGAAATCCATTCAGGAGCAGATCGCGCATCGCCCCATCCGCGAGAAGCCCGGCTGAGGAGACCGATGGCGGCGTCTCCGTCCACGCGTTCTCCGGCGGCGGCAACACGTCGACGCGCACCTTGGGCTGAGCCCCGGCTGGGGCAGCGATCGCGGCGCTCGCGAGGAGGACGGCCGCGACGAACGGCAGACGCATGCGCATTTCTAGAATCGCCGGTGCAGCCGCAGGAATGCATTCGCCGGCTCCTTCGAGCTCGACACCGCCTTGGCGACGTAGATCCCGAAGATCCCGAGGTCGAGTCCCAGGCCAACATCGGTCCTGAACGTTCCGAAGCGCGGGAAGCTGCGACTGGAATACTCGAGGGTACCCACCGGCTGGCCGACCAGCCAACCTCTGCCCGCATCGACGAACGCCACGATCGTCGGCTGGACCGTGAAGCCCACACCGCGCAACCGGATCGGTCTCGAGTTCAAAAAGTCGAGCAGCGACGAGTGCAGCTCGTTGCGGTACTCGAGCTGCGCCAGCGCGACCCGCTCACATTGCGCCGGATTGCCTGAGGGTGGCGAGCCTGCATCGCTGCACTGCGACACATCCACGATTCCGGGCTGGTACTTCCGAAAATCAAAGCCCGGTATCGTTCCCACTCCTCCGACCGAAAAGCGCCGCTCGAGCGGCAGCTCATCGCCGTTCGTCCATCCTCCGAGGACGAGTCTGCCGTTGATCCACGTCGTCGGAGAGAGCCTGTTATAGCGCCGCAAATCGAGAAATGCGCGGCCGTAGGTCAGCTGTGATACCGGCGACGGGCGAGCGAGCGGTGATGCGAGTCCCGGATCCACGACACGACCGGTGCCCAGCTCGTACTCGGCGAGTATTAACCAGCCGGTCGACGGATTGACATCGTCGTTTCGCGTATCGACGTTCGCGTGCAGCACCGCGGTGTGAAAGCGCCCTGCGTCAACGAGTGGATTCGCGCGCCATGCCTGTCCATTTCTGAAAATCGAAAAAACGTTGCGCGCCTCGTTCGCTGACCACCGCTCGTCGGCCCAATCGAGGGAAAGGCTGCTGCGCGCGCTCATGTGAAAGGTCCCGGTGACCTTCGCGCCGTGACGCGTGAAGTAGTCGCGGAAATCGCGGCGCACGAAAAAGGCAGCGAGCGCAGCGTCGGGATCGGGCAGCTGCCACGGCTCGACGGGCGTGACGACGTCGTAGGAGTAGAAGCCGAGTGCGTAACCCCTCTCTCTGCCGACGCGCATCTCCGCGGTGATGGTGTGACCGAGGTTCTGGTCGTCCCAGTGGAACGTGTCGGCACTCCGAATAATTCCGAGCACTGAGACGTTGAACGCCGCGCGTCCCGAGCTGTCGCGAAGGATCGGCCCGATATACACTGGCAGTCCCTCGACACGGTTGTAGGTCTTGGCGGAGCTAAGCACCAACCCGCTGGCCCGGCTCGATCGCGCCCATAGGCCGAGGCGCTCCGCCGTGGTGTCTCGCGCCGCCGTGTCCGGCTGCTGCGCGCGCGCGACCCCCGCGACGCACGCGAGAAGAACGAAGATCGCTCGAGCCGTTCGTGTGGTATTTGTCATTTCGGCCTTATACCCTGGTCGCGTTTATTCCGAGCCGCTTCATCCGTCGATACAGATTGGGCCGGTCCGTCTGAAGTCTTCTCGCCGCGTCGGCGACGTTTCCGCCCGCCTCAGCCAGCGCGCGGGCGATAACCGTCCGCTCGAATGCATCGAGCCTGTCCGCCAACGACGCCGCGTGCTCCGTGGTAGCTGTCACCCGGTCTCCAACATCCGGCTGCGCCCGTGTTGGAGTAGTCGGCGGCGCATCCTTCTGATCGTGCTCGACGATCAGCACGTCCTCGACCTGCTGGCCGGTCATCTCCGCGCCGGGATGAAGTATCGCCAGCCGCTCGATGATGTTGGCGAGCTCACGCACGTTGCCAGGCCACGGATAGTCGCGCAGCAGCTGCAGCGCGTCGCTCCGCCACCTCGGTCGCGCCTGACCAGTGCGTTGGAGAAACTGCTCCGAAAAATGCGCCACCAGATCCGGGACATCCTCGCTGCGATCGCGCAGTGGGGGAATCGCGAGTGGAATGACGTTCAGCCTGAAATAGAGATCCTCGCGGAAGATGCCGCCGCGCACGGCGCGCTGCAGGTCGTGGTTCGTCGCCGCGAGGATGCGCACGTCGGTGCGAATGATACGGTTGCCGCCGACGCGCTGGATCTCCTTCGCTTCGATTGCGCGCAGCAGTTTCGCCTGCGCATCGGGGCCAAGATCGCCTACTTCGTCGAGAAAGAGAGTCCCGCGGTGCGCCAGCTCGAACCGGCCGATCCTCGTTTGCGTAGCGCCGGTGAACGCACCGCGCTCGTGGCCGAACATCTCGCTCTCCACCAGATCGCGGGGAATCGCCGCGCAATTCACCCGCACGAACGGTTTCTCGCGACGCGGGCTCTTGTCGTGTATCGCGCTCGCCACCAGCTCTTTTCCCGTTCCGGACTCGCCGGTGATCAGCACGCGCGCGTCGGTCGGAGCAACGCGCGCGATCATCTGCCGGACAGCCGCCATCGCCTCGCTCTTGCCGACCATCTCGCCCGTGAATCCGAGCTCCGCGCGCAATGCCCGTGCGACGCGTCGGGTCTGACGGAGTTCCAGGGCCGACGCGACGGCCAGCAGGACGCCCTCGGGGGTAAGCGGCTTCTCCAGGAAATTGAACGCACCGAGCTTGGTCGCCTTCACCGCGTCGGCGAGTCCGGCGCGTCCGCTCATCATGATCACCGGCAGGTCGGGCGCGACGTCGCGGAGTCGCGCGAGGGTAGCCATTCCGTCCAGGTCTCCGGGCATCATGAGGTCGACGAGCGCTACATCCGGCTCACCATCCTTTACGCGGGCGACCGCTTCGATTCCGCTCGGAGTCTCGGTCACCTCGTATCCTTCGCCTGTGAGGAGCGCGCCGACCATGCGCCGAATGTTCGGCTCGTCGTCGGCGATGAGGACTATCGGCACCTACGTCGTGCTGTCCCGCGCGGGCGCGCTCTGACGCGACTCGGGACCTTTGCCCTCGGAGAGGAGCTTCGTCGTAAATCGCTGTCCCTCGGAGATTCTCTCCACCTCGAGGGCGACGGCGTCCACCGCCTGCTCGATGCGCTCGAGTCTGCTCGTGACCTCCGACGGAATGCGTGGGTTCTTTGACTCCGCCTCCATGCGGCGCGAGTACGCTCTCGACAGCGGAATCCCGATGGCGCAGATGATCGCAGTCGCGAACGCCCCCAGCGGAACGGCTACTTCAGGTCCCAGCATATCAGCTCTCCCTCTCGGCGTTGACGCCGTCTGCAGGTATCGTGAGTTGAATCTCCGTTCCTTTCCCCAACGTGCTCGTGGCGTTGACGGTTCCATCGTGCGCCCACACCGCCTGCCGCGCGATCGCCAGCCCGAGACCCGTGCCGCCCGGCTTGTTGGTGACGTACGGCTCCCAGATCGTTTCCAGCTTTTCTGTCGCGATCCCCTTGCCGTTGTCGGCGACGGAGATTCGGACCGCACGATGCCCGTCGAGCGTTGCGGTGCTGGCCCTCACCGTGATGCGGCCGCTATCGCCTGATGCGTCGACGGCATTGAGAAGGACATTGCTCAACGCTCCGGCGAGCGCGCCGTTGTGGCCGTGGACTCTCGGAAGATTCTCGTCTATCTGCAGATCGAGTGCAATGGTGGAAGGTACGCAGCTGCGTGCTGTGTAGCGTACGAGCTCGCCCATATCGATCTCTGCTGCCGGCCCCTCCGGAAGTCTTCCAAATTCTGCGAAGCTCCGCGCCATGCGATCGAGACGATCGGATTCCATCGCGATCACAGTCACATCTTCCTGCAATTCCGGCGCGGCATGACCGCGCAGTCGGGCCAGCGCGAATCGGATCGGCGTGAGCGGATTCTTGATCTCGTGCGCCACGCGTCGCGCGCTCTCTCGGAACGCGTGCAGCCTTTCTGCTTCCACCGCCTGTCGCCGCCCGTGCTCCAGCTCGGAGACCATCTCGCGCATGCTTCGGCGAAGCGTCTCGAACTCTGGCGCGCCACGCACGCGGCTGGTGGTCACGTTTATCGTCGTCGCGTCATCAGCGCCCGCGCCGTTGTTCCGAGTCGTTACCACGGTCGGCTCGGGTTTGGGCGGCAGGGGCTCTCCATGTCCGATCAGTTCGGTCCACCGCACAAGCTCGTCGAGCGGCCTGCTCAACTGGCGGCTCAGGTGGCCGGCCACCCGCGACGCGACGCCCGTCAGCACCAGCAGCGCCAGAATCCCTCCGACCGCTATCACCCGGACGGTGCGCGCGGCGAGAAAGCTGTAACGACGCGCCTGCTCCACCGAGAGCCGCAGCTCGCGCTCGTGTGCGTCGATCGCGCGCCGCTGCGAGGCGGTCAACGGCGCCTGGCGAGCGGCCGCAATCGCCTTCTCGCCGCTGGCAGCGACACTGTCCCAGGCCGATCGTCCGGTCACGAGGGGAAGCGCGGTGCTCACGGTTCCGCTCCACAAAAGCGTGAGCAAAAGCGCCGGTACGATCGCGAACAACGAGAGGATCAGTACCAGGCGCGTACGGAATCGCAGTTGATTCATGGGGATTCGAGTATAAATTATACCTGTACGGCGCGACTTCGAGGATCCGGCGACCGGTCAATCAACAGGTTGACGCGCTCGCTTGGACCTGAAGACGCACCGCCTGCGGCGACCGTCGCAGGATCAACATGGCGTGCACCCGCCGAGAAAGGTTAGCCGGTACGCAGCCGAGCACTCGTAATCCATACAATTCATGACACCACGACCCCACCGGGCCGCGCCGCCACATAGCGCGCCCCGCCATGTCGCCCCGATACACCGAGGGCCGCAGGCAATGTCCGCAACAGCTTTATCCGCTCCCCACCACGCCCCGAACGCCTGTCTGCTGATCGACTTCGACAACGTCACGCTGGGCATTCGCTCCGATCTTCAGACGGAGCTGAAGAATCTCCTCTCCTCCGACATAGTAAAGGGCAAAGTCGCCGTGCAGCGTGCGTACGCGGATTGGCGGCGCTATCCGCAGTACGTCGTCCCCCTGACCGAATCGTCGATCGATCTGATCTTCGCCACCGCTTACGGCTCCGCCAAGAAAAACGCGACGGACATCAGGCTGGCGATCGACGCGATCGAGCTCGTGTTCACGCGGCCGGAGATTGGAACGTTCATTCTCCTCTCGGGCGACTCCGATTTCTCGAGCCTCGTCATCAAGCTCAAGGAATACGGCAAGTACGTTATCGGCGTCGGAATTCGCGAGTCGTCGAGCGACCTGCTCGTGCAGAACTGCGATGAGTACTACAGCTACAACGCACTTGCGGGACTCGTGAAGTCCAGCGAAGAGGAAGTAGTCAAGCGCGATCCGTGGGAGCTGGTGACCGAATCCATAACCCGGATGAAACGGAACGGCGACGTCATGCGCGCCGATCGTCTCAAGCAGGTGATGCAGCAGATCGATAGCTCGTTCGACGAGAAGAACCTCGGCATGTCGAAGTTCTCGCGGTTCGTCTCGGAAGCGGCGCAGCGTGGATTGCTCACGCTTACAAAACTCGAGAACGGGCAGTTCGAAGTCGGTCCCCCGCGCTCGGGCGCTGCTCCTGCGGCCAGTGAATCTGTCGCTGAATCTCCCGCGCCGAGACTGGCTGCGGCTCGGACAGAAGAGGGAGAGGCAAGCGACCGCCCGCGGCGCAATCGGAGAGGTGGAAGAGGCCGCGACCGGGATCGCGAGCGCACGCCGCGCCCCGCGCAAACGCAGGCGACGCCGAGCGGCGCACCGGAACCAACGGCCATCGCGGAAGAAGCTCCGCGACCGGCAGCTGCGTCAGCAAATGGCGACACGATCGGATCGGGTGGTCTCCGTCTCACGCGGGAGGACGCTTTCAATCTCGTTCGTCGAGCGGTTGGCGAGACTGGTCCTGCTCGCGCAAGCCAGGTTCGCACCACCGCGAGACAGCTTCTTGGGCGCGACAGCGAAAGTCTCAGCGAGCGCAACTTTCTCCGCATCCTTCAGGATGCTCACGATGCCGATCTCATCGATCTTCGCCGTCGAGGAGCCGACTTCGAAGTCGCGCCGGCGGCGCCATCCACGTCGGTGAGCGAACAGCTCGCCGCCGCGGAGCCGCCGAAGGTGACGGTGTCGGCCACGCCGTCGATGCCGACCGGCATGGGAGCGCGCGGCGCGCCTCCAGGCAGAGGCAGAGGGCGCGGGCCGATAGGCGCGCGCGGAGGTGCACCACCGGCTGATCTTCTCTCAGTCGGAGTGGTCGAGCCCTGGCAGCCCGCGTCTAGCGAGCCGGCCTTCATCGAGCCTGTTTCGGACATCCCGCTCACTGGTGAGGATGCTCTTTCCGAAGTCGACTCGAAGCCCAAGGCCGCGAGGAAGCGCGCAGCGGGCGGTGCGCGCCGTGGTCGCAAGTCGGTGGCCGCGCCGGATACAGAAGGAGAGAAGACAGCACCACGTCGCAGCGCTCGCAAGAGCCGCAGCAAGACCGCTAGCGAATAGCATGAGCGGGCAAGTAATCTCGAGCCCGGCGGATTCGGAATCGAGTCTTTTGGGCTCGAGATCTCGCTCCCGCTTTCACCGTGGGCGCGTCCTTCCACCCGGATTCTACGACCGCGAGACGGAGATCGTCGCGCGCGAGATGCTCGGCACCGTCCTCGAATGCGAGACGCCTGACGGCCTCGCGAGCGGGATCATCGTCGAGACCGAAGCATACCTCGGCGAGCACGACCTGGCCTGCCACGCCGCGGCCGGCCGCACGCACCGAACCGAGCGACTGTACGGTCCTCCCGGCTTTTCGTACGTCTATTTCATCTATGGCATGTATTGGTGCTTCAACGCCGTCACGCGCCAGGAGGGCCTGCCGAGCGCCGTTCTCGTGCGCGCTCTCGAGCCTCTCGATGGCATCGCGCTGATGCACCGGCGACGTCCCCGCATCAAGCGGGACGCCGATCTCGCCAACGGACCCGGAAAACTCTGCACGGCGCTGGGGATTTCCGGCTCGTCGAGCGGCAAGATTCTCCAGCGAAAGCCGGTGGTAATCCGCGAGGGCGAGCCAGTGCCAGATGGCAGGGTCGAGATCACCACTAGAATCGGAATCACGCGATCTGCCGATTGGCCGCTTCGCTGGATCGTGCGCGGAAATCGCTTCGTTTCAAAGGGCAAACTTTCCGGCTGAACATTGGTGGGTCAAGTTGTTTGGTCTGCCTTCGACGTCCGACTCTTGGAGTGACAGGGGGAAAGGTGGGAGACCGGTGAGACCGGTGAGGTCATGATTGACATTCCATCTTTTCATGGAATCTGCCGGACTCATTCGGGAAGAATTACTTCGTTGGCGCTGGCGGGGCGACCAATTCGTGGACGATAGGACCAGAAAAGGGCACCAAAAGCAGGATTCTCACCGGTCTCGCAGATCGTGCCCGCTCGGCATACAGAGTGGCTA
>DASXYR010000093.1:0-5969 GCA_036502385.1 Gemmatimonadaceae bacterium | reverse complement strand
AAGGTTCAACCGCGCCACGGGTTCCTGCTCTACTCATGTCTCCACTCGGACTTGGCCGGGGGGTTTACCCGTTTGTCGGCGCCGAATTCACGGCACTCAACAACGACCTCTGCGACTTGCTCGGCGTAAAGCCGGAAGGCGTTTTCGTAGCCAACGTGGCGGAAGGATCGTTGGCGCGAGAAGCGGGATTACGCGGCGGCGACGTTGTGGTGATGGCGAATTCGACCAAGATAAAAACGCCGAACGATCTGGTGCGGGCGATTCGCGACGCCGACGACCGCACGGTGAAGCTGCAGGTGATTCGTAAGCACAAGCCGGAGATCGTGACGCTGTCCTGGTAAGAGGACCGCTACCCGGTACCCGCCTTCTTCCCTCAGTTGGTCCCCGTTCCAGCGGGCGGATCCTTCAACGCGGGCAGCTTTCTCGACTCGGGCACGAGCGAAGCGTGAATCGCGGTAGCTGCCACAGCGCCGCTGGCCGCGGCGAAGATCGCTGTTTGCGGGCCAGGCGCGATGTCGCCCGCCGCGTACACATTCTTCACCGACGTGTGATTGCGGTCGTCGATTTCCAGACGCCCGAGCTCGTCGCGCTTGCAACCCAGCTGTGCGCCGAGGTCGTCGGACGGATACTGGCCGATGGCGAAGTAGAGCCGCTCGCAGTCAAGTGACATTCCGCTCTCGAGGTCGACGCTGCTGATGACGCCCGAGCGCGACACGGCGCATTTGATCGGTTGATCGAGAACCGGAATGTTGAGCGCCTTCAGCTGATCGAGAAGCTTCTGGTCCATGTCGGGCTTCTCGCCATGTGTGCAGATGACGATCTGTCTCGTCCAGGTCGTGAGCGCCAGCGCCATCCCGACCGCCTTGCGTCCCTTGCCCACGACGACGGTCTTCTTGTCGCGCGTCTCGTAGCCGTCGCAGTCGGGACACACATGAACCGTCTCGCCGTAACAGCGATCGAGTCCCGGGATATCGGGCCAGACGTCCTTGATCCCAATTGCCAGCAGGATGCGAGACGCTTCGATGATGGTTCCTTCGCGGAGTTTGATCGCGAACAGCTCGCCGGTCTCGTTGATCGCTTCGTCGACGATGCCGCTCACATATTCGACGCCGAAAGTCGCGCCTTCCTTCCTGCCGAGTTCGCGCAGCTCCGCCGGCAGAATGCCGAGGCGGCCCATGTAGCCGTTGACGGCGCGGGTTTCCCAGTTGCGCGGATCGCCGGAGTCTACAACCACAACTTTATGCAGGTAGCGCGCGAGCCACAGCGCGGCGCAGAGACCCGCGGGACCTCCTCCGACAATTGCAACATCGTATCGTGCCGTCATGTGCGACCGGGCGTGCAAGTTCGATTCCCTGCGAACCACGCCCAAACCGATACACGCGCGCGTATTGACGCACTACCTTATAACTGGAAGGATCTGTCGGTCTGTAATTCTCAAGCGCATCGGGTGCGGGCATACAATTCATGAAAGTCGCGATTCTCGATCCGGCAAGCGGCATTGCCGGAGACATGTTCATCGGCGCCCTCGTCGATATCGGGCTGGACAAGGCCTGGCTCGAGCGTTTGCCGGCGACGCTTGGATTGACCGGCGTGGTTGTTCGAATCGCCGACGTGCAGCGCTCCCACGTTCATTGCGTCAAAGTGGATTTCGACATTCCGCCGCAGCCTCACGGGCGAGCGGTGTCGGAGATTCATCGCCTGATCGATGCGGTGAAAATTCCGGAGAAGGTCGCGCGCTCGGCGCATGCGGCCTTCGACGCCATCGCGACGATCGAGAGCGCGATACACGGCGTTACGCCTGACGAGCTTCACTTGCACGAGGTAGGAGCGGTCGACGCGATACTCGACATCGTTGGATCCATCTGGGGCCTGGAGCTGCTCGGAATCGAGCGCGTTTACAACACGAAAGTCGCGCTGGGTGACGGCACGGTGAAGACTGCGCACGGCGTACTGCCAGTGCCCGCTCCAGCGACGATCCGTCTGCTCGAGGGGTTCAACGTCCGGCATGGGCCACCGGGATCGGGCGAGCTCACCACGCCGACGGGCGCGGCGCTTCTTCGCGTTCTGTCGAAGGGCGCGCCGCCGAATGAGTATCGTGCGCTGAGCAGCGGCTATGGCGCCGGGACGCGCGACATCCATGGGCAGCTCAACGCGCTCCGCATCATCCTTGGCGATGCGGTCGTCGAGAGCCACGATCACCATCATCACCACGGTCACATACACACCGAGCACCTGCACGTGTTGAGCGCTGACATCGATGACATGTCCCCCGAGGAGGTCGCGGGCGCGGCGGACGTATTGCGAAGCGAGGGCGCGCTCGACGTCGTGCTGCTCCACACCACGATGAAAAAGGGAAGGCTTGGCACTCGCATCGAGGCATTGGTGCGGACCGAAGACCTGGCGCGGATCGAGGAAAAGATTTTCCTGCAATTCACGACGCTCGGCGTCAAAACGTTCGACGTGGTGCGAAGCGCGCTCGAGCGCGAGTCCAGGCTCGTTCGATTCGATGGGCGGGACATCCGCGTAAAGGTTGCCACACTGCCCGACGGATCGCAGCGAGCGAAGCCGGAGTTCGACGATTTGCGTCGCGTCGCGGAAGAGACCGCGCGTCCCATGGCGGAAATCCGTTCCGAGGTGCTCAGCGCGCTGAGTCAGACGAATGGAAAGCCCGCGCTCGGGGCCAAATAAAATGAATCTCGAGAAAAAACTGCTCGATGCCGTAACGGCCGCAGCACAGGGACGTGTAGCGTACGTCTGCTTCTCCGGCGGGATCGATTCGACCGTCGTGCTGGCGGCTTCGGTCCGCGCGGGCATTGATACCGTGGCGCTGCTTGGCGTGAGTCCATCGCTCGCGGCGGCCGAGCGCGCGGATGCGCATCGAATCGCGACTGAGATCGGCGCGCGCGTCGAGGAAGTTGAGACCAACGAGATGGAGCTCGCGGGCTATCGAGCCAACGCCGGCGATCGGTGCTACTATTGCAAGAGCGCCCTTTATGACACGGTGCAGGCCCTCGCCGCCACGAGGAGCGCAAACGAAGCGATCTTCGTCGGTACGCAAGTCGATGATCTCGGTGAGCATCGGCCGGGACTGCAGGCAGCGATCGAGCGCGGAGTGGTGGCGCCCCTGGTCGATGCCGGCTTCACAAAGTCCGATGTGCGCACGCTCGCGCGGCAGTGGAGTCTCTCCAGCGCCGAGAAGCCAGCCGCGCCTTGTTTGGCGAGCAGAGTGCCGGTCGGCACTGAGGTGACGCCGGAACGACTCTCCCAGATCGAGGCCGTCGAGGAATTCCTGCGACTCAACGACATCTGGCCCGCGCGCGCGCGTTGGCACGAGGCGATGGTTCGTCTGGAGATTCCGGCGGAGATGTTCGAGCGGGTCGTCTCTGACCCGTTGCGGGGAGAGCTCCGTCGCGCGTGCAGACGAGCAGGGTTCAAGTTCGTCGCATTGGATCTGGGTGGATTGCAAAGTGGGAGCCTGTCGCTTCCGCTGGTGGCGTCGTGACGCAGATTCGGTGGGATCGCGACCGCGAGACACGGACCGGAGTACCGGAGGTGGTATACGGTCCGGGGAAAACGAGCGCTCATCTGCGCCAGATCTTCGAGGATACTACGGAGCTGAGGATCGCATCCCGCCTCAGCGATGAACAGATGCAGGTCCTGAGCGACATCGCGACGATCCATCGCGAAGCCCGAATGGCAGTAAGAAACGGCCGTCCGAGCAGAGACATGCCTGTCGTTCCGGTTCTCACCGCCGGCACCGCTGACATTCCCGTGGCGCTCGAAGCCGCTACGACGCTCGAGGCGATGGGCGTCCCGACGGCCAGACATTTCGATGTCGGCGTCGCGGGAATCCATAGACTGCAGTCCGTCCTACCCGAGCTCGCTGCCGCGCGAGTTTGCATCGTCGCGGCTGGAATGGATGGAGCGCTGCCGGCGGTGGTGGCAGGATTGGTGCGCGCCCCCGTGATCGGCGTGCCGACATCTGTCGGCACGGGAGTCGCCACCGGAGGCATGGTAGCATTGAATACAATGCTCGCCAGCTGCAGCCCGGGCGTCGCCGTTGTAAACATCGACAACGGCTTTGGCGCCGCGTGCCTGGCTCTGAAAATTCTCGGCTGCAACGCCCCTGACTGAGATCAAGCAGCGGACCTCGATGACTGATGCAAAACCGGTAAGCGCGGCTCCGGAGCCGCCCGCCCCGCTCGGACATCGTCAGATCCTGATTGCGTTCAGCGGTCTGGTGTTGGCGATGCTGCTCGCCGCGCTCGATTCCACGATCGTATCGACGGCACTTCCGACAATCGTGAGTGAGCTTGGCGGACTGGAGCATCTCGCGTGGGTCGTGACGGTGTATCTGCTCGCTCAGACGATCGTGACGCCCGTCTATGGAAAACTCGGCGATCTCTACGGCCGCAAGATTGTGCTGCAGTCGGCGATCGTCCTCTTCCTCATTGGGTCGGCCCTCTGCGGATTGAGTCAGAACATGACGCAGCTGATCGCCTTCCGCGCGATACAGGGACTGGGCGGCGGCGGACTCTCGGTGACTACACAGGCGGTCGTCGGAGACATCATCCCTCCGCGGGATCGCGGGCGATACCAGGGGATCTTCGGCGCGGTGTTTGGACTCGCGAGCATCGCGGGCCCGCTGCTGGGTGGATTCTTCACCACTCACCTGTCATGGCGCTGGATCTTCTATATCAATCTTCCCCTCGGCATCGCGGCGCTCGTGGTGCTCGCCGCAACACTTCCATCGGCTGCGGTCCGCGTCGTCCGTTCCATCGACTACGCCGGCGCGGCGCTTCTCGCGGTGGTACTGAGCGCGATCACTTTCCTCTCCGATCTTGGTGGAAGCACGTATCCGTGGTCCTCGCCAATGGCGATCGGATTGATTGCGGTGTCGGTTCTCGCGCTCGTTTTCTTCACCCTCATCGAACGGAAGGCCGCGGAGCCGGTCTTGCCGCTCCACCTTTTTCGGCAGCAGACGTTTGTCATCACCTCAGCGGTGGGGTTGATCGTCGGATTCGCCCTCTTCGGTTCGGTCACGTATTTCCCGCTTTACCTGCAGGTGGTGAAGGGCGTGAGCCCAACCGCGTCAGGCCTCCAGATGCTGCCGATGATGGGCGGCATGCTGGTCACGTCGATCGCATCCGGCCAGCTAATCAGTCGGACGGGTCGTTACAAGATTTTCCCGCTGCTTGGGACCGCGGTGATGACCCTTGGGCTGTTCCTTCTCTCGAGGCTTACTCCGTCGAGCAGCAGTGCGGTGGCGTCTCTCCTGATGCTCGTCCTTGGCGTCGGTCTCGGAATGGTGATGCAGGTATTGGTGATTGCCGTCCAGAACGACGTGGAGTACCGCGACCTCGGCGTCGCGACCTCCGGCGCGACGCTGTTCCGGTTGATTGGCGGCTCGCTTGGCACCGCGATACTCGGAGCGATTTTCGCCGCGCGACTGAACGTGAATCTCACGCGTCTGCTGCCTGCGGGGATGTCGGCCGGACCTGCCGCTCACAACATGAGCGTCCAGGCTCTGCTCAAGCTCCCGCCAGCCGTGCGTGATGCGTACGCCGAAGCATTCACCGTCTCGCTCGGAACGGTCTTCTTTGTCGCCACCCTCGTGTGTGGTGTTGGGTTTCTCTTCTGTTGGTTGATGCCCGAGCGTCCCCTTCGCGCCACCGTCGCTGCCTCCGCGCGGGATGCCGGAAGCGAATCGGCCGGCGCCTTCGCCCGTCCGGCCGACGAGGAGGCCGTTGCGGCGCAGATCATCGCGGCGTTTGCGTCACTCGCCGACAGGGACGTGCAGCGCTCGCACATCATTCGAATCGTGGAGCGCGCCGGAGAGACCTTATCGCCGCTCGCGGCATGGCTGCTCGTTCAGATCGAGCGCAACCCCGAGTACGATCCGTACGAGCTGTCAAATAAGCGGGCGATCCCACTTGAGCGCATACGGGCCTCGGTAGAAGAGCTACGCG
>DASXYR010000092.1:0-6950 GCA_036502385.1 Gemmatimonadaceae bacterium | reverse complement strand
GTTGTTGTCGTGCACCAGCTCGCGATAAACCGAATGCGAGCGTTCCGCCAGACGATCGACAACGTCGCGAAACTCGCCGATCTCATCAGGATCGACTTTGCTCCGCCAATCCGTGAATTCGTGCAGCAGAGTGCCCGCCGTTGTGACCTCGACGCTCCTCTCCGCAACGGGAAGCAGACCGAACTGTTGCGAGATGATCTCGCCCTGCTCGGTGATCTTGATGCGACCGTCGGTCGTCCCGGGAGGAAGCGCGGCGAGCGCGCGATAGACGGGAGAGCCCCCGCCCCGTCCGACGCTACCCCCTCTCCCGTGAAAGAGACGAAGCTCCACGCCGGCGTCGCGAAAGAGATCGGCGAGAGACTCCTGCGCGCGATAGAGTGCCCACGACGACGCGATGATTCCCGCATCCTTGCTGGAGTCGGAATAGCCGATCATCACCTCCTGTCGACGCCCACGTGCTTCGAGCTGCCGCTTGTACACAGGATCGTCGAGCAACGCGCCCATGACGAGCGGCGCCTGATCGAGGTCATCGAGCGTCTCGAACAGGGGAACCACGTCGAGCCGGGAGGTCGGCTTGCTCGAGGATAGATCCACCAATCCGGCCTCACGCGCGAGCACGAGGACGCGAAGAAGATCGTCGGGCGACTGCGTCATCGAGACTATGTAAGTGGACGCCGCGAGCTCGCCGGACTCACTCTGGATCGTGTTGATCGCGCGGAAAGTGTCGACGACCCTCTTCGTTTCCTCGGAGACACTTCCGCCCGGCTTACCGATTCGCTCGCCGCGGCGAAGAACCGAACGAAGCCGCTCACCGTCCGTACTTTCAATGCCCGACTGTGACAGGATGTCGGCCACGGCCGAAGAAAGAACTTCCGCGTGATCGCGCACGTCCATCATGAAACCGTGGAAGCCGTGCGCGCGCACGCTCGCGATAAATGGATCGAGCGTCGTCCGACACGCCTGAAGGGCCCCCGCGCTGGTCAGGTATTCGCGAACGAGCATCAGGTCTTGCTCAAAAGCCGCGGCATTGGTGTAGGCCGCGCGCTCCTGCCGGGGCCGCCCCGCATCACGCGATGCGACCAGTCTGCGCGTCGCTTCGATCCGCGCCGCCATGAAGGTGAGCTTGAGCCGGATGGGCTCGTCGGCGTTCCGTTTCTTGTTCTGTTTCCAGACATCGGGCAGGATTGCCCGATCGGATTCGAGCGACTGCGTAAGTCCGCTGCCCGGGGGGGCGAATTCGGCCGACAGCGACAAGCGCCGTACCAGATCCCCGAGCGCCTCTTCGTACCTGCCGAGGATGACGTGACTGGCGCGCCGCGCCGTGGCGATCGTGATCTCAGGGGTCACGAATGGATTTCCATCGCGGTCACCGCCAACCCACGATCCCCAGCGGAGCGGAACGGCAAGCCGGAAAGCATCCGCCGAGCGCGAAAATTCTTCCTCGAACGCGAGCGCGAGACCCGAATGCACCTGCTCGCCGGCCGCTAGCAGGCGCGTCTCCAGATACCACAGGGCCGAGCTGACTTCGTCGAGCACCGAGGGCCGATCCTGCCGCACTTCGCTCGTGAGCCAGAGAAGCTCGATTTCGCCCTCGAGCTCCTGCTCGATCCTCTTCGCTTCGTCGGCTGGTGCCTGCTCGTGGGCGAGAAGCTTGTCGGCGACGCGCGCCTGAAGCTGGAGAAGGGTGCGGCGCGTGGACTCCGTCGGATGCGCCGTGAGCACGGGGCGCACGTCCAGTGTGAGCATCGCGCGCTCGACTTCGTCCGCCGACAGTCCCATTTCGCGCAGCTTGCGCATTGACCACCGCACCGATGCCGGCTGCGCGGCGCTGACTCCCTTTCCGAAGTACGCGTTCCGCCGACGCACGCGGTGTGTCTGTTCCGCGGTGTTGATCAGGAGAAAGAAGAGCGTGAAAGCTCGCGCGGCCATCGCGCACTGTTCGACGGTAAGAGCGTCTATCTGGCGGAGAAGACTCTCCAGCGACACGGCGTCACGATCGCCATGGCGTCGAGCGCGCGTGGCAACGCGCAGCTTCTCGACGATCTCAAACGCCTCCTGCCCCTCGAGACGCTGGATTACGCGTCCCAATGCACCCGCAAGCCAGCGGACGTCCTCGTGGAGTGGAAGATCTTCTGGACGGGTTGCGCCCCTCGCGCGGCGCGAGTCGTGAGCGGCGCGCAACCCGGTATGGCGCGTTTTCATGCTGCGTAAACTATAGCCGTCCCTCGTCGTCTGACGACTGCCAACGGCGATAAACCATCACAGACAGGCCGACACAGATGAAGAAAGCCGGCACAATGAGGATCAACATCGAGGAGAGCATCCCCGGCATATAGCGATTCATTCGCCACCGCCCCTCGGAGTGCTGCTCGCGGCGACCGGCAGCCTCATCGAGCTGACTCGAAAGGCATCCGGCCAGAAGTGATCCATCATGACGAGCACAAAGACGAGGGCAGGAACGAGGCTCCAGAGCAGAAGGGGCCGCTCATACTTCAGGTGCATGAAATACAGGAGCGCAACGGCAGCCTCGATCACGGCGAGCGCCACCAGCGAGATGGTAAGGGCAAGTGCCGAAAGACCGGCATATGAAAGAAACGTCTCCACCATCACGATCGCCAACAGACCCGCCCACACGAGGACGTAGAATGTCATCCCGGGAGACGACTTCAATTTAGCGTTTGTCATGCTCGGCTCTTCCCTCGCGCGCCCGTCAGCGCGCGTTCAACAGGTAAACGAGCGGAAACACGAACATCCAGACCAAATCGACAAAATGCCAGTAGAGACCTGTCGTCTCTATGTAGCTTGAGTCGAGTCTCCCTCGCCTGAAGAGCACTGTCACGACGGCGATGGCGATCACTCCTGACAGCACGTGCAGAAGGTGCAGACCAGTGATCCCGAAGAAAGCGGCCCCGAAGAGCGGAGAACCTCCCAGCGGGTTATGACTCGGGCTCCATCCTTCCCCGAACATGTAGAACCATTCGCGCAGGTGAAGTGCGGCGAAGACGATTCCGAGCAGTATGGTCGCAACGAGCCAGCGCGTCGCGCTAGCCAGGCCCGCACTTGCCGCCCGAACCGCGGCAAGCATCGTCAGGCTACTGCTCAGGAGAATCGCCGTCATGATGAGACCGTTCATGATGGTCGGAAAAAACGCGAACGGCCTGACCCAATCCGGGCTCCCGACTCGCACATACCCGTACGCGAACAGAATCGCGCCGAACGTGCTTGCGTCGGCGATGATGAATAGCCACATCACCAGCTTCTTCGTCCGGAATCCGAAGGGACGGTCCTCGGCCACTGCGCCGTGTCCCTCGTGCATCGTCACTTCAGCGTGGGCCACGAATCCTCCGATTCGCTAGATCCGGGTGACCAGAATCGCGAACAAATAGAGCCAGAGAACCGTCATGAAGTGCCAGTACAGTGACGCGGCCTTATAGCTGGTCACCGCATGGAGTGCGCTCGACCGGCGAATCCGATAGACCACGTACGCGAGACCCGCGAGCCCACCGAGCAGGTGCAGCCCATGCACCGCGGTCAGCAGGTAGAAGAACGCGCTACTCGGACCCGAGGCGAGGGAGAGTCCCTGGCCGGCGAGATTCCGCCACGCCAGGATTTGTCCGATCAGGAACAGCGCCCCAAGAACAATCGTGAAGTAGAGCCAGGAGGGCGGCCCCTCCGCCTCGGCATGCGGGCTATCGGACGAACTCGCCATCGCGCCGAAGTAGCTGCGGGCCAAAAAGAGCGTCGCGCTACTGGCGAGGACCACGAGTGTATTAAGAAAGAGGATCGGAGGCAGAGTGAAATGGACCCAATCCGGACTTGCCCCCTGTCGCACGATGAGCGCGCTCGAATAAGCGGCAAAAGACATCGTGATGGCACCGATTCCAACCCAGACTCCCGTCTGGGCCGGCATCGGCGGGCGCTTCATCAGGGGGGCCGTCACGAGGCCACCTTCGCTGGCTCCGGCTCGGACGAGGTCTGCATGATGTAATCTCCATCGCGCCCCGCTACACCGTATTCGTTCGGGCCGTGATACACGACCGGATGCTGCCCGCCGAAGTTGTCATGCGGCGGAGGCGAGCTGGTGATCCACTCGAGAGACGTAGCCTCCCACGGATTCTCGGGCGCGGGTGGCCCCCAGAAACGACTCCTGAAGAGATTGTAGAAAAAAATGAGCTGGGCGGCGCCGGTGAACAGCGCGGCAACCGTGATGAACCGGTGAAGCGGAATCGAGCCCTTCATGTAATCCACCGTGAATGCCGAGTAGCGGCGTACGTTGCCCGCCAGTCCGAGATAATGCATCGGCATGAAGATGCAGTAGACGCCGATGAACGTCAGCATGAAGTGCCATTTGCCGAGGGTCTCGCTCATCATACGCCCGAACATCTTGGGGAACCAGAAGTAGAGTCCCGCAAAGATTCCGAACATCGAGGCAACACCCATGACGAAGTGGAAATGGCCAACCACGAAATAAGTTCCGTGCAGATAGCTGTCGATTGCCGGCTGGGCGAGGAAGAACCCGCTTATTCCACCGCTCACGAACACCGAGACGAAGCCAAGACAGAACAGCGCCGCCGTGTTTAATCGCATCCTGGCGCCGTAGAGCGTCCCGATCCATAGCAGCGTTGATATCGCGGCTGGAATGGTGATGATGAGCGTGGGAACCGAGAACACCGTCGCAGAAAACGGGTTCATGCCGCTCATGAACATGTGGTGGCCCCACACCGTGTAGCTCAAAAACGCGATCGCGATCATGCAGGCGATGAGGACGCGCGGCCCGAGCAGCGGTTTTCTGGTGACCGCAGGCAGGATGTGCGAAACGATTCCAAAGCCGGGCAATATCGCGATGTACACTTCGGGGTGGCCGAAGAACCAGAACAGGTGCTGCCAGAGGAGCGGCGATCCTCCGGCGTGTGGCTGGAGCTTGTCGCTGATGACCAGCCCCGCCGGGATGAAGAAGCTCGTGCCCGCCACGCGATCGAGCAAAAGTAGAACGCATGCGGGCAGCAGGACCGAGAACGCGATGAGCCCGATCACCGACGTGATGAACCAGGCCCACGTCGAAAACGGCATCCGCGCGAGCGTCATGCCCTTTGTCCGGAGATCGAGCGTCGTCGCGATGAAATTGAGTGAGCCGAGCAGCTGCGCGATGCAGAAGATTCCTATGGATATCACCCAGAGCGTCTGACCCCACCCCTGCCCCGGGCCCGAGTCTTTGCCAACTGCACTGAGTGGAGCGTAGGCGGTCCAACCCGAGAGCGGCGGGCCTTCCGGCACGAAGAACGCCGCGATGAGCACGATGAACGCCACGAATGTCACCCAGAACGACATCATGTTGAAGCGCGGGAACGCCATGTCTTCGGCACCGATCTGAATCGGAAGAATGAAGTTTCCGAAACCGGCGAAGGGCGCAGTCGTCAGCACGAAGAACACCATGATCGTCCCATGCATCGTCATCAGCGACAGATAATACTCGGGCGTGATGATCCCGCCCGCTGCCTCGGAAGCGACGGCGCCAAGTCCCGGGATTGAGCGAGTGGGCCACGCGAGATGAAGTCGCATGAGCCAGGAAAGAATCATCCCGGTCGTGACGGCGACCAGTGACAGATCCAGATACTGCCTGCCGATAACCTTGTGATCGAGACTGAAAACGTATTTGCGCCAGAAACCCTGGCTGTGCGCGGAATGATTACTGGCCGGACTGGTCATTTAACCATTGCTTGAAGGCGGAATCGCTCATCACCTCGAGATAGGCGCGCATGTTGTAGTGTCCCAGACCGCATAGCTGAGTGCAGACGATCTCACTCCTCGTCAATCGTGTCGCGGTGAAATGAAGTGGGATCACCAGCCCAGGAACGAAGTCCTGCTGGATCCGCAGTTCTGGAACGTAGAACGCGTGGCTCACATCTTTCGCGTGGAGCTCGAGGAGGACCGGAGTGTTGACGGGCACGGCCAGGGTCGCGGCGACGATGTCATCCCGCGCGGCCGTATCGTTCGCCGGGTCGAGCCCGAAGAAATTGCCACTCGACTCGTCTATGAGATCGGGATGGAGCTGGCCGAACTTCCCGTCCGGTCCCGGATATCGAAAATAGTATGCGAACTGCTCGGCTTGCACGTCGATCTTGAGCGAATGCGGATCGGCAGGACTGACGTAGATGCTGGCCCAAACCTTGGAGCCGACGAAGGTGAGAGCGAGAATCTCGGCGCCGACAAGGAGGATGGCGCCGACCACCATTGGCGTGGCGCCACCCGGGAAAATCTTGATTTTTCGGTTGTCGTTGTTGTCGGGGTATTTCCAGACAAAAACCGCCAGCACCAGCTGCGCCGCGACAAAAAGGATCGCGGTGGTGATCATCGTTTCCGACATCTGATGGTCGATGCCCGCGCCCAGCACGGACACGTCGGGGGGCAGCCACCAGATGCGCGAGACGAAGATCGCCATCGAAACGATCGTGATGATAGTTACGATGACTGCGAAGAGTTTGCCGACCATGCTGCCGGTGCGCTCTGGGCTCTATGGAATTTTGGAGGCTAGTACGGCACCGCCTTGAATGTGAAGTCCGCCTTCGTTGTTCCACCGCTGGTGACGGTGACTTCCGCGGTCTGCGTTCCAAAGCGCTCCTGCCAAGCCGTCAACGTGTACTTGCCCGGAGGAAGCCCTTTGAGCGAAAACTTGCCATCGTCATGCGAGACCGCGTAGTGCGAGGTCGGAAGTACCGCGAAATACCCATGCATCCATGGATGCACGTTGCACTTTACCGGAATGAACTCGGCCTTGTCGTAGGTCACCTTGATTGGGGGCGATCCCGGCGGCTGCGACTTGTTCCACTCCGAGTTCGCCTTTGCCATTGGATGGATGTTGTGAGACGTCTGGTCGTGATTGTAGATCTCGAGCGGCTGGCCCACGCGCATGACCGCGACGTGCGGCACGTACTGGCACCCCTTCTGATCGT
>DASXYR010000091.1:0-5666 GCA_036502385.1 Gemmatimonadaceae bacterium | reverse complement strand
GCGTACTACCCCGCGCTCGATGAGATCATCGTCGCCGCGCGCGGCGAAGGGTGCTGGTGGAATGGATCGCGCTCCCGCGTTTCCACCGTGGGCGATCTGGCCGATGCGCGTCTCGTAACCACGGATGCTCGATTCCTGCGCGACGCCGGAAAGCGTGAGCGCTGGACGCACCTGCAGAATGGTGTACGGACCATGCGGACCTGGGGGGACTGTTACGGCTACCTGCTCGTCGCTACCGGACGCGCCGACATCATGGTCGACGAGCGCATATCAGATTGGGACGGCGCGGCGCTGATGCCGATCATCGTCGAGGCCGGTGGGGAGTTTACTGACTGGCGGGGGAGAGCGACCCCCTTCGGTGGCGATGCGATCGCAACGAATGGGCAGCTCGGAGCGATTGTGCGGGAGATCCTTGTTCCTCAGAGTGGGAAGATGGCCTCTCTCGCTGATACGACCGCGTCGGCGAGGAGCGGGCCATGAACCTCTCATTGGACCTCGCCCGGCTCGGCTTCGACAAGGAGCGCGGGACCGTCGTCGTCGTCGCGCAGGATGCGGCGACCGGAAGAGTGCTGATGGTCGCAAACGCGGACAGGGAGGCGCTGGAGCGCACCATCGAGACCGGAGAGATGCACTACCGCTCGCGGACGCGAGGCCTTTGGCGAAAGGGTGCGACGAGCGGGAACGTGCAGAAGGTTGTGTCACTCGCCGTGGACTGCGACAGCGACACAGTTCTCGCGCGCGTTGTATCCGCGGGCCCCGCGTGTCACACCGGTGCGGTGTCGTGCTTCGATGCGTCTGCCGCGCCGAGCGCGTGGTCCGCCCTCGCGGCAACGATCGCGGCGCGCAATGCCCAGCTGAAAGAGGATTCGAGAAGCGACGCGGACTCAGAGTCGCGTCAAGAATCCCGGAGTTATACGCGCAAGCTGCTACTCGACCGGAATCTCCGCCTCAAGAAAATCGGTGAAGAGGCCGCAGAGCTGATCGCAGCCTGCGCCGACGGAGACGCGCATCGATCGGCCGAGGAAGCGGCCGATCTCATTTATCACGTAGCGGTGGCGCTGGAGGCGATTGGAAGCTCGCTGGATTCCGTCGCCGAAATCTTGTCTGAGAGATCGATCGCGTCCTAGGTCTGCATGACGAGCGCGACTTCGGTATTGGCATCGCTCTGCAACGCGACGTCGAGCGCTGCGGCGAGATCCGCGACGAGGTCGTCAGCGTCTTCAATTCCCACCGACAGTCGCACCAGCGACTCGCTGATCCCCGCGGTTGCCCGCGCGGCTTCATCCATCGACGCGTGGGTCATGCTCGCCGGATGGGCTATCAGGCTTTCGACACCGCCGAGTGATTCGGCGAGAGTGAAACACTGGAGCTCGTTTACAAAGGTCTCCACGGCAGGGAGGCCGCCCTTCAACTCGAAGCTCGCCATCGCGCCGAAGCCGTCCTGCTGTGACGCGGCGACGGCGTGGCCAGGATGCGCGCTCAGCCCCGGGTAGTAAACGCGCTGGATCGCATCGTGTCTGTCGAGCAGCTCGACCACCCGCGCCGCGTTCTCGCAGTGGACGCGCATCCGCGCGTGCAGCGTGCGAATACCGCGCAGCGTGAGGTAGCTGTCGAACGGGGCGCCCGTGATCCCCAGACAGTTCGCCCACCACGCCAGCTCTTGTGCCAGAGAGGCGTCGGTTGCCACGACCGCGCCGCCGACCACATCGCTGTGGCCGTTCAAGTACTTGGTGGTCGAGTGGATCACGAGATCGGCGCCGAATTCGATCGGCCGCTGCAGCACCGGCGAGAGGAAAGTGTTGTCCACCGCCACGATGGCGCCGACCGCGTGTCCCGCCTCGATCACGCACGAGAGATCCGTCAAACGGAGCAGCGGATTACTCGGCGTCTCGATCCAGAGCAGCTTCGGCCGGCGCGACGTCACCGTCTGCACCGCCGTTTCACAGGTGAGATCTACGAAAGCAACGTCGAAATGGCCCTTCGCGGCGAGCGAGCGAAGAATGCGATGAGTGCCACCATAGCAATCGTGCGCAGCCAGCACGAGATCTCCCGGTTTCACGAGCTGCAGCACCTGCGCTACGGCCGACATACCGGTACTCGTCACCACTGCTCCCTCACCGCCCTCCAGCTCGGCGAGCGCATTCGCCAGATATTCCCGCGTCGGATTGCCCGTGCGCGTGTAGTCGTACAATCGCTTCTTGCCGAATCCATCGAACGAAAACGTCGACGAGAGGTGAATCGGAGGGACCACCGCGCCGTGATGCAGGTCGGTGGCGATCCCGGCGCGAACCGCGCGCGTGGCGGAGCGGCGCGCGGCTCGCGGGCCCTGACGTCCGATGCTGTCGCTCATGATACCACCTCCAATCTCAGCCGCAGCAGCTCCTCGATGAATGCGGCGATGCGCGCGTAATCGCCGAGAAACGCGTCATGGCCGAACCGGGAATCGATCTCGATGAGCTGACTCGGACCGCCAAGCCGTCGCGCGAGCTCGCGGGATTGCGCGACGGGCACGAGGCGATCGCTGCTGACCGCGATCACGGTCGTCGGGACGGTGACATCCTCGGGGCGAACGCTATGCAAATCGAGCGACAGCGATAACGCGCTGTACCTGTCGGACGTCCACGTGTCGGCGAACTGCTCGCCGCGCGTCTTCAGGTAGCTGCCGATGCGATCCTCCACGAGACGTGAATCGTTGAGATCCCAGCCCGCAACGCGCTCCTCAAAGTAGAGTGGCGTGAGATAGCTCGTCATCGCGATGCCGCGCGCGATCGTCAGTCCCTCGCGCTCGCGGCCCGCGTCTCTTCCCAGCGCGACCACCCGTCGCTGGAGATGTCTGAGCGCGGTCGCGAGAGGATCGCTTTCGTGAGCCGCGCCAATCACTATGAGACGGTTCACGCGCGCGGCGTACCTCACGCCGAAAGCGAGTGCGACCATTCCGCCGTAAGACGCGCCAATGATTGCGTGGACATTACTGACTCCCGCCCGGTCCAGCGCCGCTGCGAGCGCGTCAGCCTGGTCGAAGGTCGTTACCGGATCTCCGTCCGGACGGGCCGCTAAATAGTCGATGCCGAGTACGCGGTAGCGAAGGGTGTCGACGGCGCGATCCGGGCCGACAACATCTTCCCACCATCCTGCCGTCGGATCGGAAGGCGACGATGTGGCGTGCTTCGACGCGGAGATGCCGCCGAGCACGGCGATGACCGGCGCGCCGCGGGGCCCGACGATCTCGTAGCCTTCCAGCGCAGAACCTGGATCTTCTACGCGATACGAAGGATCGATCGCGGGTGTGACGGCTGTCTCGCGCGCTGCGACTGCGGCTGCGGCGCTCATTGTAGCACCTCCGTCGCCGCGTCCGGCTCGTACCGGGCGACGCAAGGTTCCGCATCCAGAGTCTCGAGCGCAGCGATCAACTTCTGAACGCAAGACCAGGCAGCGGGCGGCGTGATGACAGCGACTTCGCGGCCGGTGGTGATGAATCGCTCCGGGTGAAAGTCGGTCGCGCTCGTCGCTCGCAGCAGATCGCTGAGCAACGCAGCGGCAGTTGGGCCGGCGCCGGCGTGTGCGCCGTCGATCTTCGCGAATCGCAGAGAAGTCATGGGGAATCCTCGTCAATGGACTCCGCGCATAAAGCAGAACGCCCGTGGCTGTGAGGCCGCGGGCGTTCCTCGCTTTTTAGCATTTATTTAACGTGGCTGCAATACGCGGCAAATGACCACAGAGCACTTCGATTGTTTTGAGATGATATAACGGATTAGAGCCTCGGTCAAGAGCCGCCGAAAAAAAATTACCGGGGCTAGAGGCCGCTCGGGCTGGCCAAAAGAACGGAAGATTCGACCGGATGAGGCGGATTGAGCGGATCAATCGGATCGCTCTGTGAGGCGTTACGGTTCCTCGTGGCGGGCACATTTTTGGGAACAGCCGTTCGGGATGCTGCGAGCGCACCCAGACGCTTAGGTGCAAATAACAAACATCACGGCCCGCTGTTACACACTTTCACGCCATGAGGAGCCATCTGCCCAATCCGCCCAATCCGACAAATCCGGTCGAGCCTTCCGTTCTTGATGCCATTTGCAGAGAACGCAGTTAAGACCCTTCTTTTTGCGCCAGCCGGGTGGCAGTTCTTGGGTCGGACATGCCGATTCGCTTGACCCTCGTTGGGGCGCGAAATACATTGCCAATTCGCCGGCGCGCCTCCGCGCCTGCCCAATCAAGTCATTTATTCATGCGTCAGCGCCGCACTTCGATTCTCATTAATCGACTTCTTACGACTCTCCCAACGAGAGGCGGCCCGCCGGCGCACGCGTAGGTTTTTGCGATCGGAAATCAGGGCGGCCCTCTTCAATGGTGGGCCGCCTTTTGTTTTGTAGTCATTTCAGGCAGGTAGTCTTCAGCTCGCAGCTCACACGGAAGCCCAATGATTCCAAAGACGCTCGTCGACAAAATCTGGGACGACCACCTCGTCCAGCCGGAGACCGACAGCACGCCGGCAGTGCTGTACGTCGATCTCCACCTCGTGCACGAAGTGACTTCCCCGCAGGCTTTTTCGGAGCTGCGCAATCGCGGCATCAAGGTTCGACGTCCCGATCTCACCCTCGCGACGATGGATCACTCCACGCCGACCACTCCGCGCTCGAACGGTCGGCTTCGGGTGCTCGATCCGCAGGCCTCGACTCAGCTCAAGCAGCTCGAGACCAACTGTGAGGATTTCGGGATCAAGCTTTTCGGTCTCGATGACACCCGTCAGGGAATCGTGCACGTCATCGGTCCCGAGCAGGGGCTCACTCAGCCGGGAATGACAATCGTGTGCGGCGACAGCCACACAAGCACTCACGGTGCGTTCGGGGCACTGGCGTTCGGGATCGGCACGTCGGAGGTGGGTTACGTTCTCGCCACGCAGACGCTGCTGCAGCGCAAGCCAGCGAACATGGAAGTGCGCATCGATGGAATCCTGCCGCGAGGCGTGACCGCGAAAGACATCATCCTCGCCATCATCGCACGCGTTGGCATCGGTGGAGCGACCGGCAAAGTTCTGGAGTATTCCGGCTCCGCCATCCGCGCGCTCGGCATGGAAGAGCGGATGACCATTTGCAACATGTCGATCGAGGCCGGCGCGCGGGCCGGACTCATCGCGCCCGATGAGACCACGTTCGAGTACATCGCCGGTCGCCCCTACGCTCCCAAGGGGACGAGGTGGGACCTGGCCGTTGACCGGTGGAACGAGCTGAAGAGCGATCACGGCGCGACCTATGATCGAACAGTTCAACTCGAAGCTGCGAGGCTCGCCCCGATGATCACCTTCGGCACCAATCCGTCGATGGCGATTCCGATCGATGGGCACGTACCCGATCCCAGTGAAGCGGGCAGCGGCGCGGAGCGCACTGATCTCGACAAGGCGCTTCGCTACATGGCGCTCGAGCCCGGACAGTCTCTGCTCGGACGTCCAGTCGATGTCGTTTTCGTCGGGAGCTGCACCAACTCGCGCATCTCCGATCTCCGACAGGCGGCGGGAGTGATGCGCGGCCGGCGCGTCGCGCCCGGCGTCCGCATGCTCGTGGTTCCCGGCTCGCGAAACGTGAAGAGCGAAGCCGAAGCGGAAGGACTCGATCGCGTATTCATCGAGGCCGGCGCCGAATGGCGCGAAGCGGGCTGCTCGATGTGCATCGCGA
>DASXYR010000090.1:0-6575 GCA_036502385.1 Gemmatimonadaceae bacterium | reverse complement strand
TTCATTCCGCGAGAGCAGTCGGCTCCTGCGGCCATGAGTAAACGCTCTTTTCGAGCCACAATTGCTTGCAGAAATTTTTGGGAGTTCGAATGTCGGGCTGATCAGGCACGACAATCAGGACTCCTTTATGATTGCCAATCTGGAGACGGGGGACATCGCTACTACCAGCGCGCCCACGCTCGTCTCCGTGCACACCGCGCCGTTCATACTCATCGTCGCCGATGGAGTCGGTGGAGCGGCATCGGGCGCGCTCGCAAGCTCGATCGCCACAGAGACCATCCTCAGCGAGCTGCATCGATGGTGGCACAAGGTCCCAAAACGCACGCCTGATTCCATCGAAGCCGCGCTCAAGCGTGGAATCGATGTCGCAAACAGGGCCATCTATCAGAAGGCGAGCACGGCCGCCGAGCATCACGGTATGGGAACCACAACTACGCTCGCGCTGGTGCTCGATGGCGAAGCGCACATCGCCCAGGTCGGCGATAGCAGAGCGTATCTGGTGCGCAAAGGCACGGCCAAGCAGCTCACCAAGGATCAGTCGTTTGTGCAGCGGCTGATCGATGCCGGCCGCATGACCGCGAAGGAGGCGGCCCAGAGCGAGCACCGGAACATCATTCTCCAGGCGCTGGGCCCGGAGGAGAAGGTCGTCACCGATCTATACCGGCTGAAGCTCGAGAATGATGATTTTCTCGTGTTGTGCAGTGATGGACTCTCCAATCAGGTGTCGCCGGAAGAGATCGCGCGGATCACTCGTGGCTCCGGGCGACCACAAGAGATCTGTTCGGCGCTCATCGAGGAGGCCCTGCACACCGGCGCGCCGGACAACGTGACCGTAGTGACGGCGCGGCTGCGCACCGAGGCCGATCAGCTACGGGAAGTCAGGGGGCGCTGAGCGCCCCGAGCCGGCACCGTTTCCCCGGTGTGGGACGCCGCGCCGATAGGCACGTCGCGGGACCATGGCGCGATCAAGGGCAACAGCAGGAGTGGCGGGATTGCCATCGCCACGGTGATGAGGAAGAATGATGGCCAGCCAAGCCCCTCGGCGATCTTGCCGGCGGGGGCGACGAGGATATCGCGACTGGCGGCCATCAGGCTCGAGAGCAGAGCAAACTGGGTTGCAGTAAATCGCTTGTTGCACATCGCCATGAGGAATGCGGTCATTGCCGCGGTCACCAGTCCGAGGCCGAAATTTTCGACCACTACCGCAGTGACCATGAGCGTGTGGTTTTTTTCGGCCAGCGACAACACGTAGTACGTCAGATTGCTCAGGCCCTGAAAGACGACAAAAATCCAGAGCGAGCGATTGATTCCGACCTTTCCGATGACGGCGCCTCCGGCGAGAACGCCGAGAATGGTGGCTATGACCCCGGCGCCGAGGAAGACCGCGCCGACCTCACTTTGCGAGAACCCGGCCTGAAGAAGAAATGGCGTCGTCATGCTTCCGGCCAGACTGTCGGAGTACTTGTACACGACGATGAACAGCAGCACCAGCAGCGCGCGCACCACGCCCGCGCGCTGAAAGAAATCAGCAAACGGCAGCACCACCGCCTCGGCGAGACTCTTTGGCGGCGCATCGTTCAGGACCGGCTCCGGGGCGAAGAAGGTTGTGGCAACACCGATCAGGATGAGCGACGCCAGGATGAGATACACCGTCTGCCACGGCATTCTGTCGGCGAGGAAAAAGGCCAGGGCCCCGGTCGTTATCATGGCGATCCGATAGCCAAGCACGAACACCGCGGCGCCGGCGCCCATCTCACGGTCCTGAAGGACATCGGTTCGATACGCATCGAGCGAGATGTCCTGCGAAGCACTGAAGAACGCGATGGCAATCGCGTTGACCGCCAGCATTCTTAGTCCCTGCTGCGGATCGTGGAGCGACATCGCGCCGATCGCGACGAGCAATGCCAGCTGGGTTATGAGCACCCAGCCACGACGACGACCAAGAAAGGGCGGGACGTAGCGATCCATCACGGGCGCCCAGACGAACTTCAGCGAGTACGGAAGCGTAACGAGACTGAAGAATCCGATCGTGGCGAGATCGACTTTCGCGGTCGTCATCCACGCCTGGAGCGTCTTGCTCGTCAGGTAGAACGGAAGTCCGGATGAAAATCCGAGGAGAACCAGCACCGCCATCTTCGGCTGCCCGAAGATGCGGAGGGGCGAACTCTTCACGGCGGTCTCACTCATTCGAGCTTCTCCGGTGGGAGGCGACTAAGCGGTTCCGGCACTCCGTTGCATGGTTCCTGCCGCGACCTCGCGGAGCAGCACCCGCGCGGCGGCCCGCTGCATGACCGCTTCCCCGCCCCATGCGCAGAGAATCGGAGCGCTGACGTCCAATTCATCCGCGAGCCGAGGGTGGCTGAACTGGACGATCAGCCTATTGCTCGGCGAGTCAGCACCAATCGCGCCGCGCACGGCGGCTTTGGCATCGGCGGAATAACCCGGGCGTCCCTTCCACGCGCGGATGTCTCCGAACAGCGCTACTACAGCAGAGCCAGCGCGCGCTCCATCGCCCGTTGAGTCGAGGACGATATCGATTCCGCCATTTCTGAGCGCCGAGACCAGGGGATCGCGCGACGGCGCGGGATACGGTCCGCCGATGTCGTCGTCGACGATCGTGAGGTGCCACGGCTGCGGGAGACTCGGGATCCGTCCGTTCAACATGTGCACCACGCGCTCCGCGAACTGACTGGACCAGCCACTCTCATCGTGGGAGGGCCGGTTCATCTCCTTTGACAACGCTGCCCAACGGGCCCAGCGCCTGCGACGCTCGAGCGAGTGCTGGATGGCCTCACCGTCGATTCGCTTCTCGTCGATCGCCTTTCGCACGGCTCGCTCCGAGTCTATCACGTTGGATGGATAGAGCAGACAATCACATCCCGCGTGAACCGCCCGGACCACTGCTTCGGATTCTCCTCCGCCAAGCACGCCCTCCATGATCAGCGCGTCGGTCACGATGAGTCCCTCGAAGCCGAGCTCGTTGCGAAGGAGATTGGTGAGAATTTGACGGGAGAGAGTCGCAGGAGCGCCAGTCGGATCGAGCGCCGGGAATGCGACATGCGCCGACATGACAGACGCGACGCCGCGCTCGATTGCCCGCTCGAAAGGAACGAGGTCGGTCTGGCGGAGGGTCTCCAGTGATTCTCCAACCATCGGCAGCTGCTTGTGCGAGTCTACGGTCGTCCGTCCGTGTCCAGGAAAATGCTTCGCGCAGGCGAGCACGCCTTCGGCCTGACACGCATCGATCCATGCCGACGCGTATTCGGCGACGCGCTCCGGATCGCTGCCGAAGGAGCGGGTGCCGATGATGGGATTGTCGGGCTCGATGTCGAGGTCGCAGTCCGGCGCGTAGATCCAGTTGATCCCCAATGACCGAGCTTCCAGAGCACTCACCCCGGCGGCACGACGAATGGATTGGACGTCCTCCAGCGAAGCGATTGCAGCGAGTGGAGGCAGCGCGGTCTGGCCCGCGAACTGTTGCCCCGCCCCGCGCTCCAGGTCGGCGCCGATGAGGAGAGGAACTCTGGACTTGGAGTGAAGATCTTCGGTGAGCGACGCGACGTGCTCCGAAGGGCCGCCGAAGATTATGAATCCGCCGACGCCGAGCCGCAGCGCTTCGTCGATGGCGCCACGCGAGCTCTCGAAGCCGTGAACGGCATCCCAGCGAATTGCCGGATAAAAGAGCTCTGCAATCTCGCTCATGCGGGCGTGAGCTTTCCCAGGATGCGCCGACCGCGCGCGCCCGTGGCGGTTGGAACGTTGCCGGGCCGTCTCGTCACATGGAGATAGCCAAGCAATGCAAAGGCCACCGCCTCCTTTGCCTCGCCATCGAAGAAGACCTCATCGAAATGCCGGACGCGAATCGGCGTCGCGGCTTTTTCAATAGCGGCGAAGAGGGTCGGATTTTTTGCGCCACCGCCGGATACGAGGACTTCGCGCACCGGCTCGGCGATGAAGCGCTTGTAGGCATCAGCAATGCTCGCGGCCGTAAGGTGCACCGCGGTCGCGATGATGTCCTCGTCGCTCGCGCCATTGGCGCGCAGGCGGGCGATCAACTTCATGACGTAGTCGGTGTTGAACAGCTCGCGTCCCGTCGACTTCGGCGGCGGAGCGGAGAAGTACGGCGCCGCGAGCAGATCTCGCACGACATTCATATCAGGATGGCCGGCGGCGGCGAGCTTTCCGTCAACATCGTACGGAAGGTCGGGTCGAAGTGCGTGGGTAACGCCGTCGATTACGGCGACGCCGGGCCCGGTGTCGAACGCGCGGACGCCTTCGATCTCGCCGCGAGGTGGGACGATCGTAACGTTGCCGATTCCACCCAGGTTCTGAAGGCCTCGCCAAGCAGTACCGGAAGCGAAGAGCATCGCATCGGCCATCGGCACGAGAGGCGCGCCCTGACCGCCGGCGGCGACGTCGCGCACGCGAAAGTCACTGACGACATCAATGCCCGTGCGCTCCGCGATCACCGACGATTCACCGGTCTGCCATGTGGAGTGGCCGGGCTCGTGCCAGATGGTCTGACCGTGCGAAGCAATCGCGGCGATGTCTTCGCTGGCAACTCCTGCCTCGGCTATCGCTTCGATTGCCGCGTCCGCCAGCCATTCGCCGAGGTCGAAGTTGATGCGGCAGTACTCGGCGGGAGTACCGGTACCGAGTGCCGCGGCGAGCCGCGCGCGCTGCGCGGGCGTGTATTGGCGGGAGGTATAAGCGAGCAGATCCACCGCGATTCGTCCGTCGTCGGAGTCGGTGAAGCGCGCCACGGCGGCGCTGATTCCGTCCAGCGACGTCCCCGACATAAGTCCGACTACGACTCCGGATGACATTCTAGCGCTCGGGGATTGGCGGGGGCGGATCGTTCGTGATCCGTCTGATCACGCCGCCGTTCTGGTCGAGGAGTCGCTCGGCTTCCTCGCGCGAAACGCCCTTCTTGTGCATCACGATCGCGGTCTTGACGCTCTTGTCGGCGCGGTCGAGAAGGATCTTGGCGTCGGCGCGCGAGACGCCGCACACTTCCATTACGATGCGCTGGCTGCGGTCGATGAGCTTGTTGTTCGTCGCCCGCAGATCGACCATGAGGTTTCCGTAAGTCTTTCCGAGGCGGATCATGGCGCCGGTCGTGATCATGTTGAGAACGAGCTTCGTGGCGGTGCCGGCTTTCATGCGGGTCGAGCCGGTAACGACTTCGGGTCCGACGATCGGCAGCATCGCAACATTGACCCTCGCGAGCACCTCCGTGGGAGGGGGTGAGCACGCGATGATTCCGGTTTTGGCGCCGATATCGGCGGCGCGCTCGAGAGCGGCGCGCACGTAGGGCGTCGTGCCCGAGGCAGCGATGCCGATCACGAAGTCTTTCTCGGTGACGCCGAACTCATCTATGATGCGCGCCCCGTTGCCGACAACGTCTTCCGCGCCCTCCTGCGAGCGGGTGAGCGCCGGTAATCCGCCGGCAATTATTCCCTGCACCATCTCAGGATCTGTGCCGAAGGTCGGAGGGCATTCGCTTGCGTCCAGCACTCCCAATCGTCCTGAAGTGCCGGCACCAACGTAGAACAAACGTCCGCCGGCGCGAAAAGTGGTCTCCGCGATCTCAATGGCGCGCGCGATTGGCTCGCGCTGGGTAGCGACCGCGTCGGGAACTATGTGATCTTCCGCGTTTATCAAGTCTACGATCTCAAGGGGTGATGCGAGATCGATCGATGCGGTACGCGGGTTGCGGCGCTCCGTTTCGCGAGGGTCCAACATCAATGCGCTGCTGTCCGGTGAGCCACGACCTAAGTTACCCGACGCCTCGCGCGAATTGCAAGACAACCTGGAGCTGGATGATGCGACGTTTTCTCTTTGCGTTTTCGATGCTGGTGCTCACGACTGGATCCCTGAGCGCGCAGCGCCGGTCCACTGTCTACAAGAACAATACTGACCCGGGTAGCTGGCTCACCGTTGGCGTCGGTGGCTTCACGGGAACGGGCGTCAACGACGGCGCGAGCGGAAGCACCTGGGATTTCGGGAATTCCACGAATCTCCAGTACAACGCGTCGCTCCAGAAGGCGCTCTCCAACGGCTCGTCGTTCGGAGTGGCCGGAAGCTGGTCGCACGTGCCCTTCGTCTATGAGACCGGCTTGGCTAGCACCGACGCGCATCTCGACTTGATGACGCTTCTCGCCACCTTTCACGTCGGCGGCGGACAGGGATTCCACCAGGTGATCGATTTCAACGGCGGTGTCGTCGCCTATCGCAATCTCAAGAGTGACTTCGACGGCTCGACGCTGCCCCCATCCGGCGGGAACATCGATCCTCTTTTCTCGATCGGTTACGGAATCGGCTATGGATTCGGCCCTCGCACGCAGATCGATTTCGTCCCGGACTATGCGATTGCGATTCACGAGCGCAGCGGACTCTCGAACGGCGCGAGCAATACCAACAGCATGAGATCCCTCAAGCTCACACTTCGGATGGGCTTCTAGCGCGGCCATGACTGCCACGGCGACGCGACGGCGATAGAATTCAGCATCGCCTCTCACGGAGCAGCTCTGAAGAAAAGAATTCTTGCGGGTTTGGTGGTCGTGGCTTCGGTG
>DASXYR010000089.1:0-3239 GCA_036502385.1 Gemmatimonadaceae bacterium | reverse complement strand
ACCCTCGGTAACCCACGCATTGCTCGGCGCGCTCGATCCCGCCTGGTGGGAGCACATCCGCTCGCTCGACCCGATCATCAATCGCTACTGGCTCATCGTCTCGGGCGTTCTCCTCATCTGGGGACTCGCCAATGCGATGCGGGTCTCCTACATGGTAGCGCTGTCGCGCGACGGATCCCGCGATCGGCGTAATCCTCCGATCGTCGATGGCGTTTCCGTCGTCGTCACCAACCAGCTCGGTCCCGCCACCGTCGGACTGCTTCGTTCTCTCGTCCTCGTCCCGCGGTGGGTGCTCGCGCTTCCCGAGCGGCAGCGTCAATACGTCCTCCGTCACGAGGACGAGCACCGGCGCGCGCACGACGCCGCACTTCTCTTCGTTGCATCACTTCCCATCCTCCTCATGCCGTGGAATCCCGCGCTCTGGTGGCAGATCCGCCGACTCTGCCTCGCCGTCGAGCTGGATTGCGATAACCGCGTCGTCAAAGCGCTCGGCGACGCGCCCGCTTACGGCGAGCTGTTGCTCAAAGTCGCGCAGGCCGCGAACCGTGGACCGCGGCTCCAGCCGGCGTTCCTCGGCGGGATGGGCTCCCTCGAGAGCCGGCTCACCGCGCTCGTTGCACCGACACCGCTCAGGCACGCCCAGAAATTCGCGCTGCCCGCGGCGGCGATGGCGCTCCTTCTATTAGTGTTGTGGATGCCACATCCCGTACTCGGTTCCGCATCCCACGCGCACGCCGCGATGACAACCGCCGCGCAATCGCAACGATGACGGACCTCCATCTCACCCAGCGCGAGCTGGACATCATGGGCGTCCTCTGGGAGCTCGGGGAAGGAACCGTCACCGAAGTTCGCGATCGCGTCGATCCAGATCTCGCGTACACGAGCATCTCGAGCATGATTCGCACGCTCGAGCTCAAGGGATTCGTCTCGCACCGGCGGGGCGAAGGGAAGACTCACGTCTACTTTCCCGTGATCGCCCCCGAAGCAGCCGGAGAGTCGGCGCTGGGGAGGGTCCTGGACAAAATCTACGGCGGATCGCCGATCAAGCTCCTCGCACACCTCGTGCAGCAGAAGCGCCTGTCGCCCAAGGAGCTGCAGCGCATGCGCGATCTGCTGAAGAAAGCCCCCAAGAAGCGGTAGGAAGCCAAGCCTTCCGCATGATCATCCACCTGATCGACGGCACCTACGAACTGTTCCGCCACTTCTACGGTCAGCGGAGCTGGAACGAAGGGAAGGACAAGCCGTTCGGCGCGGTCGCAGGCTTGCTTCACTCGGTGCTGGAGATGATCGAGACCGGCGCGACGCACGTCGGCGTCGCCACCGATCACGTGATCGAGTCCTTTCGCAACGAGCTCTGGCCCGACTACAAGACTGGCGAGGGAATCGACCGGGTTCTCGCGTCGCAGTTTCTTCCGCTCGAAGAGGCGCTCGCCGCGATGGGCGTCGCCGTCTGGCCGATGGTCGAGCTCGAGGCGGACGACGGCCTCGCATCGGCCGCATATCTGGCGTCGAAAGATCCACGCGTAGAAAAGGTGTGCATCTGGGCGAACGACAAGGATCTCGCGCAGTGCGTGCGCGGCGATCGCGTCGTGCAGATCATTCGGAAGGGGATGCAGGTCCGGAATGCCGAAGCGGTGCGCGCAAAGTTCGGCGTCGAGCCGGAGCTGATCCCCGATTTCCTCGCGCTCGTCGGCGACGCGCAGGATGGCTATCCGGGAATCCCGGGAATCGGCAAAAGCACCGCCGCGAGCCTTCTCAACAAGCACGGCCCCATCGAGTCATTCCCCGCACCGACACTCGGCGCCAATCGCGAGCGGGCGCTCCTGTTCAAGACACTCGCGACACTCCGAACCGATGCGCCGCTCTTTGAGAATGTCGACGAGATGGAGTGGAAGGGAATTACGCCGGCGTTTACAGATTGGGCGACGCGCATCGACGACAAGCGCCTGCTCCCGCGCGCCGAGAAAGCTACCGCCGCTCTTGCAGGAACTGTGGCATAGGCTTTCTTGCCACCGCTAGCCACTCAATCAGGCGGTGGGAAGGATCTTCGAGACCGGTGAGACCGGCGAGACCGGTGAGAGTCTTGTTGTTGTTGTTGAACAAATCGAATTCCTCACCGGTCTCCCCGTCTCACCGGTCTCCCCCCCCTTTCCCTTTCCCGCAAGAGTGGGAAGTCGAAGCGGGGAAAACAAATTGCCCCACTGCTCGGTTTGCTTTTATGCCTTTTTCTCGGGCGGTTTCTTTGGCTCGGTGGCTGCTCCCAGCTGCTCGCGATCCGCTGCGGCCGGATCAAATCCGTCAGCCCGCACATCGAGCATCAGAGAGTAAGGGCTGTCGGGAGAGTACTCCTCGCGGATCATGATTGGCTGACCCGGTTCCGCGGTCGCGAGCTTCACCTCGATGAGCTCGGCGAGGTGGGCGAGGGTCGCCGATGAGCCACGGATCGCATGGCTGTCGAATCCTGCATCGGGCCACATCATTATGACGAGCGATCCGTAGGGGCCGTAGTGCTCCGTCTCACCGTCGGTCGCGTTCTTGGGATCGTTTATGAATCCGAGCAGGAGATCGGGAAAGTAAAGCAGGCCCGCGCGGGATCCCGTAACTCTCCACTGCCTTTTCATTGTATCCATCTCGCAGAAAAAGCCGAGCTTGCGCCACGCCTGCTTGATCTGCTCGTCGGACATGGCGGGCAGCGCCGGCGGCGGAGCCACCTCGCCGCGCCGATACATGTAGATGAGGCAACCGAAGAGGATTGCGACTAGGGTAAATACGAACAAAGGCGTGTCCTAGTGTTGCAAGATTGCCGGGAGCAGATCCTTCCCCATGATCTCCATGGCGGGCGAGTGCGAATTGTAGTTCCCGCCCGTCAGCACGACGATGAGATCGAGTGCGGGGACGATGTAGATCTTCTGCCCGCCGTTGCCGGTCGCGACCACCATGTCAACGCGTCGCGGGCCGCCGGGCGTCGTTGCATTGACCCATTGGTGCCACCAGAAGTAACCGTAATCCTGGTCGCCGACTGTCGACCAGCGCTCAGTAGAGCGCGCAACCCAGTCGCGCGAGATTATCTGGCGCGCGCCCCATTTGCCGTGCTGCTGGAAGAGAATGCCGATCTTGAGCATGTCGCGTGGCCGCATGTACAGCTGCGCGAAAGTCGCCGCGTTCGACGAGGCGAGCGTGTAGTTCCACCGTACGTCGCCCGGCTTGATGCCCAACGGCGTGAAGAGATTCTCCTGGGC
>DASXYR010000088.1:0-7356 GCA_036502385.1 Gemmatimonadaceae bacterium | reverse complement strand
GTCGTTTATCGCCGCTCGCGGCTCGGGGCGCTCCACAAGCGTCATCCCGGTCGTTCCCGCGGCTTTGTCCGTCACCACGATCGCCTTCATCGTCCGCCTCCCTTCACCTACTAAGTAGCTGGGGGGAGACTCGAACTCCCGACCCCGGCATTATGAGTGCCGTGCTCTAACCAGCTGAGCTACCCAGCCGCAACTCCAGATTCGCGCGCCGTCAACGACGCAACGATCGACCCTTACTGACACAAACGGCCAGCCCTCTCGGACCGGCCGTGTGTGATCGCACATATGGCGGGGGCGGGATTTGAACCCGCGACCTTCGGGTTATGAGCCCGACGAGCTACCAGGCTGCTCCACCCCGCGATAAGGAGCGAAACCTAATCACCGAGGAGAGTCGCCGGAAGGCCTCGGAGCGTCACCAAAACGATAAAGAATTTCCTTGTCGCCGCGCACCATCCCGAACTCCTCGCGCGCGATTCGCTCCATGGTGGCGCTGTCGCCCTTTACCATTCGCAGGTACCGCCCGAGAGAGTCCACCTGGCGTTGGAGGGAGTCCACTTCATAGGTCAAAGTGCGATTCCGACGGCTCAGAACGTAGAGATCCCTCGTGCTGTACTCGCCGCCCTGCACCGCGAAGAACACGGCCGCGGCGATGAGTGCCCACCAGATAAATCGTTTCATTTCAGACTACAGACTCGCCCGGCGTCCGTTCAGCAACGAAACGCGCGCCTACAATCCGTATATCGACCCGCCTGGATACTCGGCGACGGCGCCCAGCTGCTCTTCGATGCGAAGGAGCTGGTTGTACTTGGCGACACGGTCTGTCCGGCTGGCCGAGCCGGTCTTGATCTGGCCGGCGCTCGTCGCAACGGCGAGATCGGCGATGAACGTGTCCTCGGTCTCACCCGAACGGTGCGAGATGATTGATTGATATCCATTCGCCTTCGCCATCTCGATCGCCTCGAGCGTCTCCGTCAGAGTGCCGATCTGGTTCAGCTTGATGAGAATCGCATTCGCCACATCCGATTCGATTCCGCGCGCGAGTCGTTCGGTGTTGGTGACGAAGAGATCGTCGCCGACCAGCTGGACCCGGTCGCCGAGCGCCGCGGTGATTTTCGCCCAGCCCTCCCAATCGTCCTCGGCGAGCCCGTCCTCGATCGAGACGATCGGATATTGATCGAGCCACTTCCCGTACATCTCGACCATAGCATCCGAATCGAGAGCTCCGGCGCCACTTTTCTTGAAGGTGTAGATGCCGTTCTTGAAGAGCTCCGACGCCGCGGGGTCGAGCGCGATTGCGATCTCGCTACCCGGAGCGTAGCCGGCGGCTTCGATCGCTTCCACCACGACGCGCAGCGCTTCCTCGTCGTTCTTGAGATCGGGAGCGAATCCGCCCTCGTCACCAACCCCGGTGGAGAGCTTTCGCTTCACCAGCACCTTCTTCAGCGCATGAAACACTTCCGCGCCCATCCGCAGCGCTTCGCGAAAGCTCGCGGCGCCGATCGGGACGATCATGTACTCCTGAAAATCGACGGTGTTGGTGGCGTGAGCGCCGCCGTTCAGAATGTTCATCATCGGCACGGGCATCGTCCGCGCCATCGGTCCGCCGAGGTATCGATACAGTGGGAGGCCGACATCCATCGCCGCCGCGCGAGCATTCGCCATCGATACAGCAAGGATCGCGTTCGCGCCAAGCTTGCCCTTGTTGTCGGTGCCATCGAGCTCGATCATCGTGCGGTCGATCACTATCTGATCGCTCGCCGAAAGTCCGTTGAGCGCCGGAGCGATTCGCTCCTCGACGCTCTGCACCGCCTGCTCGACGCCCTTGCCCAGATATCGCTCGGCGTCGCCGTCGCGGAGCTCGAGGGCTTCGTGCTCTCCCGTTGACGCGCCGCTCGGTACCGCAGCGCGTCCAAATGCGCCGCTCTCAAGCGTGACATCCGCTTCGATTGTAGGGTTGCCGCGGCTGTCCAGAATCTCGCGGGCCTTGATCTCCACAATGCTCGACATTTTCTCGTAGTTGATCGTTCGTTATCGGGTTTCGGTCGGGCTCTTGTCCGAGGACAACAGCTCGACCGACGAGGAAAGACGTGAGGCTGGCGACGGCAGAGGCTCGACCCCGTAGATCTCGCGCATCGCATCGGCCATCCTGGTTCGAACGGTCTGCATCAGCGCCTCGCGGTGATCGTAGTCCACGCCTTCTGTGCTCACGGGCTCGAGCAAATGTACATCAATCGTGCCCGGATGAGCCCAAAGGGATCCTTTACCCAGGATTTCAATCGTGCCGTGCACAATGATCGGAACGATTGGGACGCCGGCGGCGATCGCCAGCACGAATGGGCCCTTCTTGAATGGTCGAAGCGGGTACGCCAGGCCACGGGTTCCCTCAGGAAAGACGACCACCGAGTTGCCGTGCTTGATTCGCTCGGCTGCAACCTCATATGCACCAAACGCCGCTTTTCTGTTCTCGCGCTGGATCTCGACCATCCCGGCCGCGCGCATCGCCTTCCCGAATATCGGCACTTTGAAGAGCTCCGCCTTGGCGACGAATTTGTAGCGCGGAAGAGAGCGCGCGAGCGCGGGCACGTCGAACCAGCTCACGTGATTGGACGCGAAGATGCGCGGCTCCCCGCGTCCGGCGTTCTCGAGCCCGTGGACGCGCACCTTCACTCCCGCCGCCCAGAGGACTGCCGCCGACCACCATCGTGGCGCGTTGTCGAAGATGCCGCCCGGCTTATCATCGACGCCCAGAAGTCCAGCGACGATCACGGAGAGGCCAATGATGGTGGTTGAAATGCCCACGGTGATGAAAGTGAGCACCGTTCTGAAGAAAGAGATCATCTATTTTCGAAAGTGGTCGAATCCGGGGGGAGCGACGATTTTGTCTCCAGCTTTAAACAAATCGACGCCGGGTGAACCAGCAACAACCCGGCCTATCTCCGTGAGCGCGAGTCCGAACTCGGCGGAGAATTGCTCGGTGTCGATTGCGGGAGCCGTTACTACTAGCTCGTATTCCTCGCCTGAATTTGCGGCCTCGCTTGGCGAAACACCGCTCACGTGGGGAATGCGCTCCACATCGATCTCGATACGGACCTTGCTCGCCGCCGCGATGTGCGCGAGATCGGCAACCAGCCCGTCGGAGACATCTATCGCCGACGACGCGCCCCGCTCGGCAAGACCAATTCCCGGTTCGATTCTGGGGATGGGGTTCGCGAAGCGCGCGCGATCCCGCTCGCTCGGCTCCTTACCCGCGAGCCACGCTCGGACGGCGGCAGCGGGCCCTCCCAGATGTCCGGTGACGTAGACCCTTTGCCCGGCCTTGGCTCCAGAGCGCGTGAGCGGGTGCTTGACCGCACCGAATGCGGTCACGGTGAGTGAGAGGGTCTTTCCCGCCGACAGATCGCCGCCGACGATCGGACACAGCACCGCCGACGCACCCTCGCGAATTCCGGTGGCAAGAGCGCGAGCGCTGAGTCGATCAGCTTCGGGCAGCGTCAGTGCGATGACAATCCCGAGCGGTCTCGCGCCCATCGCCGCGAGATCGCTGAGTGCCGCGGCAGTCGCGCGATAGCCGATCTCGAAGTGGTTGAGCCACTCGTGGCGGAAGTGAACGCCGTCAACGGAAGTGTCGGTCGTGACAACGAGCTTCTCACCCTCGGGCATCGTGATAATCGCCGCATCGTCGCCGATGTGTTGGGCCGACTTCCCCCATTCATCGACTATCGTGCGAACGAGATCGAATTCCTTTCCGGGGCCGAGCTCGATGTTGCCCCCATCACTTTCGTTCATGGGACTCATGTGGCGACCGCCGGCAGCTCGGCCAGCACTGGAGCGCCAACGGGCGAGTCACCTTCATTCCAGGCGCGCGGGAGCGCGTAGAGCACGTCTTCGAGCGTGGTGCCCCGAACGTACCCGCAGAATTCGGCGGCGCGTCCATGTACCCACGCTGCGCAGCACGCCGCGCGAGTCGGGTCAGACATCTGGGCGAGGAGCGTCCCCGCAATTCCATCGAGAAGGTCTCCGCTACCTCCCGTCCCCAGCGCGGCGGTTCCGCGCGCGACGACAAACCGTTCGCCGTCCGGTGCGAAGATCACGGTCGGCGAGCCCTTGAGGAGAACGGTGGCGCCTATCTCAGCGGCGATGTCGGCGCCGATGTCGAACCGAGTGTCGAGCACCCTCTGAACCGTTACGCCCGTCAGGCGCGAAAACTCGGCGACGTGTGGCGTAATGAGCGCGGGTCGTCCCTTGAGGATTCGCCCGAGCGCGGCGAGATCACCGTCAAAGATGTTGAGCGCATCGGCATCGAGCAAAACAGGAAGCGCTGAGTCGCCGAGGATTTTCTCGACGAGCTTTTTCGTCCTGGCCGATTTCCCGAGGCCTGGGCCGATCACGATCGCGTTGGCCCACTCCGAGATGAGGGACGAAATCTCGGCGGCGCGCGTGGGCCACGCGGAGATGAGGGCCGATGGGGCGGCGGCGAGAACCTCACCGGTGTTCTCGGGCGCGACGATCGCGCGGACGAGACCGATTCCGCTGCGCAGCGCAGCGCGCGTGCCGAGAACGACCGAGCCGGGCATTCCCTTCCCGCCCCCGACGATCGCGAGATGTCTGCGGGTTCCCTTGTGAGCGTCGTAGTGAATAGACGGAATATTCGCGTTCACCCACGGTGCGTCGATCAACAATGGCAAGCGCTGGTCTGCGCCGGAAAGGGTGCTCCGGTCAGCTGCCCCATCGTCGAGCCCAATATCGAGGACGACGATCTCGCCGCAGCAATCGCGCGCGAGCAGCGCGCCGCGCTTGATTCCACCGAAGGTGAACGTGGCATCCGCCATGACGCATGCATCGTGGACACCAGACGTCGCGTCGAGTCCGCTCGGAATGTCGAGCGCCGCGACCGTCGAGCCATCGCCTCGCAGCTCGTTCACCATTGAGATCGCGTCGGCAATGGCGCCACGCGGTTTGCCCTCGGAGCCGGTCCCGAGCAACGCGTCGATCACGACCCCGCCTGGGTCGCTTTCACTGCGCTCTCCGAGTGCAATCAAGCGAATGCCGCGCGACGACTCGAGCGCGGCGCGCTTCTCGGATATTGCGTCGGGAGTCTTTGGTTCAACCGCTTCGACGACGATCACTTCGACGTCCGCTCGCGCAAGCGCTTCCGCGACGACCCACCCATCGCCGCCGTTATTGCCTGGACCCGTATAAACGCGAACGCCGCGCTGCAGGCGGTCGGGATATCTACGCGAGATCTCGCCGGCTGCCGCGTTGCCGGCGCGCTGCATCAAGGAGCGAGAAGGTGTTCCCCTTTCAATGGCTGCCCGATCGCGCTCCGCGGATTCTTTGGCGCTGACCACCCTGACGGATGGGGGCATTGCTGGGGCGATTGGAGTTTATGCCTGCTGGGCGCAGTTCCAGGGGTAGTCCCGCTCGAATGCCCTGTCGAAGTCGAACACGTCGACGAATTCGTCACGGGTGTCCTGCGGCTGGCTGAGCAGAAATCCCAGCTCGACGAGCGTAAAGACGATGTCGCCGATATCGGCTGTCGCCGAGATTCCCCAGTGCTCGAGTACGACCTTCGACATCAGGCCGTAGCGCTCCAGTGCGAGACCGCGGCAGGCGTGGGCAAGCTCGGTGCCGGTGATGTGACGCCGGACTTTGAGCTCCGCCTGACACAACTCGAGCGCCGATAGGACGAACAGGTAAGCCTGTTCGTCGAATCGCGGCTCGCGGATGCGAATCCGATCCATGATGCCTTCGCGAAATGCCAGCTCTGCCATTGCTACTTTTTGTCCGCCATTGAAGGGAAGGATTTGTAGAGCGGAAACCGATTCGTCAAGTCGAGCACTGCTTCTTTGACTGACAACGCGACCGCGGGGTCACCGGAGCTGGTGACGACTTTGTCGATAAGGTCGGCGATCGTCTCCATCTCAGGCTCCCGCATCCCGCGGGTTGTAACGGCCGGAGTCCCAATCCGAATGCCACTCGTAACGAACGGCGACTGGGTCTCCTTTGGTACCGTGTTCTTGTTAACCGTAATGCCCGCGACGTCGAGCGCCTTCTCGGCCACCTTGCCGGTGACGTTCTTGTTCCGGAGATCGACGAGCATCAGGTGATTGTCAGTTCCACCCGACACGATGTCGAACCCATGTTCAATGAGCGCGCTCGCCAGGGCCTGCGCGTTCCGCACGATCTGTCCGCAATAGTCCTTGAATGAGGGATCGAGCGCTTCCTTGAACGCGACTGCCTTGGCCGCGATGATGTGCTCGAGCGGGCCGCCCTGGGTGCCGGGAAACATCGCCTTGTCGATCGTCCTGGCGTGTTCTTCCTTGCAAAGGATGAGACCACCGCGAGGGCCGCGCAGCGTTTTGTGCGTGGTGCTCGTCACCGCATCCGCGTGCGGTACCGGCGAGGGATGGAATCCGGTCGCAACGAGGCCCGCGAAGTGTGCCATGTCCACCATGAACTTCGCCCCGATCTCACGCGCCACTTCGGCGAAGGGCTCGAAATCGATGATGCGGGCGTACGCGCTCGCGCCGGCGATGATCATCTTGGGCTTCTTCTCACGCGCGATGCGCTGCATCTGCGCGTAGTCGATACGTCCATCTTCGCCGACGCCGTAGTGGATGGCGTGGTAGAGGAGTCCCGAAAAATTCACCGGAGAGCCGTGGGTGAGATGCCCTCCTTGCGAGAGATCGAGGCCGAGCACGACGTCGCCGGGCTTCAGGAACGCGAGGTAAACCGCCGCGTTCGCCTGCGCGCCCGAGTGTGGCTGCACGTTGGCGTGATCCGCCGCGAAGAGCTGCTTCACGCGATCGATCGCGCACTGCTCAACCATGTCGACGAACTCGCAGCCGCCGTAGTAGCGCTTTCCCGGCAATCCTTCCGCGTACTTGTTGGTGAGGGGCGTCCCCATCGCTTCGAGAACGGCGGGCGACACGAAGTTCTCGCTCGCGATGAGCTCGAGGCCATTCCTCTGCCGATTGACCTCGAGGTCGATGAAACGGGCGATCTCGGGATCGCTCTGCGCGAGATTGCCGGATGGCATCGAGATCTTCGCAGCTGCCTTGGTGGGCGCTTCTCTTGTCTGGGGCATGGCGTTCCTTGAGTCGAAGCTGCTGAACTGCGTTAGCGCTCGGGTGGATCGATCTTTTCTACGCGCCGCTCGTGGCGACCTCCCTCAAATTTAGCATCCAGCCATACCTTCATGGTTTTGACCGCCTGTTCATCGGACATGAAGCGGGCGGGGAGCACGAGGACATTCGAGTTGTTGTGCTTCCGCGAGAGCTCTCCGATCTCCGGCTCCCAGGCAAGCGCCGCACGCACACCTGGGTATCTGTTGGCGACGATGTCCATTCCGACGCC
>DASXYR010000087.1:0-2761 GCA_036502385.1 Gemmatimonadaceae bacterium | reverse complement strand
TGCTCAGCGCACCCGAGGACGACCTCCCCTGAAATATCGCCCTCAACCGCTCGCCGTGTGCGATGCGGGCCCGCTGCGCCTCCTCGTACAACTGATACAGCAGCTGCAGCTCCGAAGCCGGGTCGCTTTCGTACGAGGTGGTGTGTAAACGGTCGAGCGAGATCGCCATGCGCCGGGGATGTTCGTGAGAGAATGAATCCTCCCAACCCTACAATCACGCGCAGCCGCACATTGTCTACGAAGGGTAAAGGAACTGCGCCTAACAAAACCCCCTAAAGAAATTCCTCACCGGTCTCACCGGTCTTCCCCACTTTCCCCCTCTCCCTCCAGGAGTTGGTTTTCGAAGCCGGACCCATCAGTTGCCGTGCAGTGCCAGCCGGAGCTCGAGATGCCGCTTCACGTCCCCCCACTCCGAGAGAAGAATGCTGTACATCACGCTGTCTCGCGCCGTTCCGTCGCGCCGCGGCAGGTGATGCCGAATGACGCCGTCCTTCTTGGCGCCGAGCCGCTCGATCGCTTTCTGCGATGCGAAGTTGAAGTTGTCCGTCCGGAGCCCGACCACCTGACAACCGAGAGTCTCGAAAGCGTGCGAGAGAAGCAGCACCTTGCACGCGGTGTTCACTCTGCTGCGCTGCCAACTCGCACCGTACCAGGTGTAGCCGATCTCGACGCGGTCGATCTCCGGTACGATGTCATGATACCGCGTGGATCCGACGACGGTGCCCGACGCCAGATCCCGCACGGCCCACGGCAGCATCTTCCCCGCCTCCTGCCCCGCGAGCGCATCGGCGATGTACTTCGCGATATCATCGGGATGCGGCACGACCGTATACCAGAGCTCCCACAGCCGCCCATCAGTCGTGGCGGCAGCAAGCCCATCGAGATGGGCCTGCGTCAGCGGCTCCAGACGAACGCCGTGACCTTCGAGAGTGACCGGTACGGGATTAATCACGAATCATCGTCTGGGAAACCAGGATGGCGGCGAGCGCTATCCTATCGGCGCGACCTGATACTGCTCCAGCTTCCCGTCAGGCGTCTCGTACGTCCACGCCCTCACCGATCGACCGGGGAAAGTTGCACGGAATGACCGATAGACCATTCCTCCCCGCTCCGCCTTTCTCGTCTGCACGAAGCTCGTAAGGGTGCCGAGCGGTCCGAGACTCGACGCGAAATCCTTGAGCGCCTGATCACTGAAGTAGGCATTGGCGTTGGACGTGAACAGCGATCGGTCGATCGTTCCGCGCTGCAGCCCCTCGAAGATCGCCCGCGCCTGCGCCGTACGATTCGCCGCGAGCGCGTCTTCAGTCGTGAACAGCGTCTGCGCAATCTGCTGCGCGATCGTGCCCGACGCCGGCGCCGCATCCTGATTCGTCAGCACCACTACGGCGGCGCTGTCCTCGGGAAAAACCATGTTCTCCGCGGTAAACCCCGACACTTCCCCGCTGTGCTCGAGCATGAAGCGCGTGCCCTGCATCCCGACGTCGAGGCCGAGCGAGTAGCCCGTGCCCGCGCCGTTGTTGAGACGGACCTCGCGCTCCAGCTCGGCGTACGACGCCGGCTTGAGCAAGGTCTTATTGATAATCGACACGTCCCACTTGGCGAGATCTGCCGCCGTCATCGCGAGCTCACCGGCCGCCCACATCCACCCCGCTCCCGCATCTGGAGCGGGACGAAGGGGACCAAGAGCGTAGCGCAGATATCCTGTCACAGTCGCCGCCCTCGGATTCACATCGAAGTCGCTCGCGCTCGCGAGACCAACCGGCGCAAGAATCCGCGTCCGGACGAACTGGAAGAACGGCATTCCGCTCGCCTTCTCGACGACCATTCCCGCCAGCGTGTAGTTCGTGTTGCTGTACTGCCAGCGCGAGCCCGGCGCGAAATCGAGTGGCTGCTTCCCCCACCTGTCGGCGATCGCCTGCGGCGTCGTCGCGGTGAGCATCATCGGCATCACGTAGTCCTGCGGCCAGAAATCCTGGTATCCGGACGTGTGCGACAGAAGCTGGCGTACCGTCACTTCATTTCCGCGCGTGAGTCCCGGAATGAATTTCGACACCGGATCGTCGAGCGAGAGCTTGCCATCTTGCTGAAGGAGCAGTGCGGCGACGGCGGTGAACTGCTTGCTGATCGACCCGATCGCGTAGCGCATGTCGGGCGTCGCGGTCACGCAGGGATCGAGCTTCGCGCAGCCGTACGCATTGGCGTACGCGACGCGCCCGTGCGCCACGACCGCCACCGTCGCGCTCGGGACCCCTGTCGCCTTCAAAACCTGGTTGGCGATGGAATCCACCCTCGCCGCCAGCGCGGCATCGGTCTGGGCAGACGCTTCCGCGCCGGCGAATGAAGTGAGCAAACCGATCGCGACGGCAACGAATCTACTTTTCAGCATTGATCTCTCCGTAAGGCAGCTGTGAGGTCGAGCAACGGAGTCTAGCCGCGCGCGTCACACGTCGCAAATGGCCACCGCTTCCCGCAGCGACGTCAGCGGGTCGCGCGTCGGGACGAACTCGTGCGCGACGAAGCCTGTGAACCCCGTGTCCGCGATCGCGGTCATGACGGCCCTCCAATTGAGCTCCTGCGTCTCGTCGAGCTCATGGCGCCCGGGAACGCCACCAGTATGGTAGTGGCCGATGTACGCGTGGTTGTCGCGAATGGTGCGGATCACGTCGCCTTCCATGATCTGCATATGATAGATGTCGTAGAGCAACTTGACGCGCGGCGACGCGACTGCCTTGACTACCTCGACGCCCCACTTCGTGTGGTC
>DASXYR010000086.1:0-9114 GCA_036502385.1 Gemmatimonadaceae bacterium | reverse complement strand
CGTCAGCGACTCCGAGCTCATGCTCGGCAAGTTGATCGCATCGGGCTACGAGTCCGTCGCGCAGCCTGACGCTGCCGATGTGGTCCTGATAAATACATGCGCCATCCGCGACCACGCTGAGCAGAGGGTGCTGGGCCGAATCGGAGAAATGAAGAGCCGCATGAAGCGCGACAGCGTGCTGGGCGTCACCGGCTGCATGGCGCAACGACTCGGCTCCCAGCTCCTCGACCGCGCGAAACACGTCAGCCTCGTAATTGGGCCGGACGGATACCGGGATCTTCCTTCGCTGATCGAAAGCGCTCGCGAAGGCGTGCGCACGACTTCTACCGAGTTCGATCTGGAGGAGCACTACGAGGATTTCACGCCGCGGCGGTTCGAAGGGGTGAAGGCGTGGATCCCCGTGCAAAGGGGATGCGACTATCGGTGCACGTACTGTATCGTGCCGACGACGCGTGGACCCGAGCGCAGTCGGAAGCTCGCCGAAGTCGTGCGAGAGAGCGAGGCCGTCGTCGCGTCCGGAATCTCGGAGATAGTGCTACTCGGCCAGACCGTAAACTCCTACAACGATGGGACCCACGATTTCGCGGATCTGATACGCGCAATCGGCGCTGTGCCGGGAGTCAGACGCCTGCGTTTTACGAGTCCTCACCCAAACGATTTCAGTCGGCGCGTCATCAGATCCCTTGCGGAGACCGAGGCCGTGTGCGAGCACGTGCATCTTCCGATGCAATCGGGCTCGTCGCGCACACTCAAGCGGATGCTGCGGCGATACACGAGGGAGCGCTACCTGGGCTGCGTCGATGAGTTGCGCGCGGCGATTCCTGGCCTGTCCCTTACCACCGACATCATCGTTGGATTCCCGGGTGAGACCGAGGACGACTTTGCCGAGACCCTGAGCGCCGTTGAGAGCGTGGGATTTGAGGACGCCTACACCTTCAAGTTTTCCCTCCGCGACGGGACGCCGGCGACCCGTTTTCCCGAGAGCGACGCCGTTTCGGATGAGATCGCCAGCGACAGACTGGCGCGGCTGATCGGCACCGTGCGCGCCGGGAGCCGTCAGCGCAACATGAATCTGCTTGGCGAAAGGCGGGAAGTGCTCGTTGAAAAGCCGGCGCGCAGAGGCGGACTCCTTCAGTCGCGCACGCGCGATTTCAAGATCGTGATGATTCCGGGCGATGCGGACCTCATAGGTCAATACCTAAACGTCGAGCTCACCGGAACGACGGGTTCTACGTTCATTGGAAAGCCCATTGGCCAGCGGATCGCACTACCGATGGCCGTCTAGCCGACGCCCATTTCCTCCGTCGAGGATCGATTGCAGGCCGCAGTGAATGATTGCGGAGATTCGATCCTGACGCTCTAGGGTCCGGCAGGCTTAATACGGAGCGAGCCTGCCGCTCATTACAACGACATATTTGGTTTATGCGAGTGGACTTCTCGCCGGGTTCAGCGGCGTTGCGTCGCTCACGCTATTCATTTCGGGTATCGCCCTCGCGTTTGCGGTAGCGAGCAAGCGATCGGATCGAGCTGGGCTCATCCTCGTATTTGCCGGCGCCGCGATCGTGGCTGCGACGAGTCCGCCTGCCAGTCTCCCGCTCGCTGCAGCAATGACTTCGCGCGAGCCGACGGATCTCCTGACAAGAATCAGAACGCGCGCCGGGCGTTCCATAGATCGTACATTCGGCGAAGACGCACCCCTCGCGCGCGCGCTGCTCATCGCCGATCAGCGTCAGATCCCCACCGAGATGCGCGATCGGTACGCATCGGCGGGCCTCATTCACATGCTGTCCATCTCGGGGCTGCACGTTGCTGTGATAGCGGCGGCGATGGAGCTGTTATTTCAGGTCGCGAGGATGCCACGCCGAGTCGCGCTGTTCGGAGCGTTCATCACGACGGGCGTCTACGTTGCCGTGATCGGTGCTCCTCCACCCGCCCTTCGGTCCGCTGCCATGCTGGGTGTCACGATGATCTCGCGTCTTGCCCAACGACCCACATCTCCGTGGGCCGCGTGGGCGATTGGAGCATTCGTTCCACTCTATGCGTCGCGCACCGTGCTCGATGTCGGTTACCAGCTCAGCGTCCTCGGGATGTGCGCGCTGGTGGCGGCCGGATCGCTCTGGCGAAAGCACCTGGCGAAGCGGATCACTGGGCGAAAGGCGGGACTCGTCAAGGAACTGATCACATCGCTCGTCGCGTGCGCCGTCACTGCCCCGCTTGTCGCCTGGGTTTTCGGACGGATCAGCCTCATCGCGCCGATTTCCAATTTGGTCGCCTCGCCTGTAATCACGCTGGCACAGCCCATCCTGTTTCTCGCGCTGCTTCTAGCGCCGTTTGGGTCGCTGGCGCAGTTCGTTGCGCAGGCGGTGCACCCGCTCCTCTTCGCGTTCGACTGGATCGCGACCGCGGCAGCTTCCATACCTGGCGCGGCGATCACGGTTGCGACCACCCTCGTGACGGCACTCCTTGCCGGCATCGCGGCGACGGCGCTGGTGGTCGCATGCCTGAGCCGTCATCCCGCGCGGCCGGCTATCACGGCGATAGGCGCGCTCGCGGTGATGGCAGCCGTGCCTTCATTCGCGTTGGCGCGGAGCAAAGGCGTCGAGATGCACGTGCTCGACGTCGGCCAGGGCGACGCCATTCTCCTGCGAACGGACGCCGGACGCTGGGTGCTGTTCGATGCGGGGCCAGCCTGGAACGGGAGCGACGCCGGTCGAAGGGTGGTTCTACCGTATATGCTGCGTCGCGGGGGATCGCTCGAGTCGTTCGTTTTATCCCACCCGCACAACGATCACGTCGGCGGAGCTGCAAGCGTTCTCGATGCGATGCATCCCCGCAGCTACTGGGATGCCGCGTTCGCCGGCGGATCGGCTACTTACATTGCGTCGCTCGCCGCCGCGAAGAAAGACGGAATCGAGTGGCGTCGCGTGCATCCGGGCGACTCGGTGCGGATCGACGGAGTCACGATCTCGTTCCTTGCGCCGGACTCGGTGTGGACGATTGGACTCAAGGATCCCAATCTTGCCAGTACGATCGCTCTGGTACGTTACGGGGTGGTGCGCTTTCTGCTGGTTGGCGATGCTGAACGGGGTGAGGAAGACTGGCTTCTCGCGCAACACCCGAACGACCTGCGCGCCGATGTGCTGAAGGTCGGGCACCACGGAAGCTCAACCAGCTCGAGCGCTGCGTTTCTCGCTGCGGTGAGTCCGCGTCTCGCCGTCATCTCGGTTGGCGCGCTCAACAAGTACGGACACCCGAGCGGTGACGTGATTCAAGCTCTTCACCGCGTGGGCGCCCAAGTATTGCGCACCGATGAGACAGGCACGATCGTGATTCGGACCGATGGCGTTCACATCGAGGTCGAAGCGAAGGGAGAGAAATGGGAGCTGGCTCGCGAGCCGTCGCGGCAATAGTCGGACGCAAAATAGATCTTCCGCCAGCGCTGACGGACGTCTATCCCGAGCTTGCTGACGTGACGTATCGGAGAGGAGGAGTGCCGGTTCGAGTCGCCGGTTGGGCGCTCGGCACCAGGAGCGCGGCGGCGATCACGCTCTGGCGCACGGTGTTCCTGGCGCCGGGCACGCCGCTTAGCGCCGAGCTGCTCTTGCACGAGCTTCGGCACGTCCACCAATTTCTGGAGCGGAAGTCATTTCCGCTCAGTTATCTTTGGCAGTCAATCCGTTACGGCTACTCGCGCAATGCGTACGAACTCGAGGCGCGCCGGTATTCCGCATCGCGTCTCGCGCAGAACGCCTTCGACAAGGATCTCTGAAGTGGTCAAGCACACAGCGACGTCAGTCGTCACCATAGAGCGTTTCATCATCGAGCAGGAGAAGCTGCACCCTGAAGCGACGGGTGAGCTCTCGGGAGTGCTTTACGACCTCGCGCTGGCGGCCAAGATGATCGCCAACAAGGTGCGCAGCGCCGGCCTTGCCGATATCCTTGGCGCCACCGATCTGGAGAATGTTCAGGGCGAGACGCAGCAGAAGCTCGACGTGCTGGCCAACGAGATCATCGTCAAGGCCGTCGATCACGGGGGCAGGTTGTGCGCGATGGCGTCCGAGGAGGAGCCGGGCATCATCGACATTCCTGAGAACTTCCGCTGCGGCAAGTATTGCCTGCTATTCGATCCCCTCGACGGCTCGTCCAACATCGACGTCAACGTCCCCGTCGGGACGATCTTTTCGGTTGTCCGCAAGATCACGCGCGGCAGTCGCGGCGACATGGAGGACATGCTTCAGCCGGGCCGCCGGCAGGTTGCCGCCGGGTACGTCATTTACGGCTCGAGCACCATGCTTGTCTATACGACCGGCCAGGGCGCGCATGGATTCACGCTCGATCCTTCGCTCGGTGAATTCCTTCTCTCCCACCCCAACATTCGAACGCCGGATGTGGGTCGTTATTTATCAGTGAACGACTCCTACCAGAGCCAGTGGGAGCCGGCGGTTCAAAATCTTATGCAGTACTATCGCGGGCAGGACGGAAATCGGCAGCCGATGAATACGCGATACGTCGGCTCTCTTGTCGCCGACTTCCACAGAAATCTTCTTGGCGGCGGGCTGTTCGCGTATCCCGCGAACAGGAAGAACAAGCGCGGGAAACTCCGGCTCCTGTACGAAGCGAGTCCTCTCGCCTTCATCGTCGAGCAGGCGGGCGGCGCGGCGAGCGATGGCACTCAGCGCATCCTCGACGTACAGCCGACCGAGCTGCACCAGCGGACGCCGCTCTTCATCGGCAGCAAGAACGACGTGGACGCGGCGCGTGCGATGCTCGGCGAGCAGCACAAGAGTGCCAGCGCGGTAGCGGCGGTCGGATCAGTAGGCGCGTGATCGCGGCGTCGCAGCCGTTGCGCGCGCGCCCGCACCCATGAAGAAGCACGATCCCGGCGAAAGACTCTCGCCATCGGCGATCCCCATCAAACCCGTTTATCGCCCCGAAGATGCGGAGCTGGATTACGCATCGGAGCTGGGTGATCCGGGCCAGTGGCCGTATACGCGGGGCGTCCAGCCGACAATGTATCGCGGCCGGCTGTGGACGATGCGGCAGTACGCCGGATTCGGCAGCGCGAAGAGCACCAACGAGCGCTTCAAGTTGCTGCTCGACGCGGGTCAGACCGGTCTCTCCGTTGCATTCGATCTTCCGACGCAGATGGGACTCGACTCGGATTCTCCGCGGGCACTGGGCGAGGTCGGTCGAGCAGGGGTCGCCATCGACAGCGTCGAAGACATGCACGTTCTCCTCGATGGCATTCCGCTCGACGAGGTATCGACGTCGATGACGATCAACGCGACCGCCGCAACGCTGCTTGCGATGTACATCGTCGTCGCGGAAGAGCGCGGGATCGCGCGCTCCAGGCTGAGCGGGACCATTCAGAACGACATCCTCAAGGAATACATAGCGCGCGGCACCTACGTCTATCCCCCGGAGCCGAGCATGGCGCTGATAGCGGACGTGTTCCGCTTTTGCGCCGACGAGGTGCCGAACTGGAATCCGATCTCGATCTCCGGATACCATATCCGCGAAGCCGGGGCGACAGCGGTACAGGAGCTGGCATTCACCCTCGCCAACACGATCGAATACGTGAAGCGCGCGATCGAAGCCGGCCTCGCTGTCGACGCGTTCGCTCCGCGTCTCTCGTTCTTCTTCGCCGCGCACAACGACCTGTTCGAGGAGGTCGCGAAATTCCGCGCCGCGCGACGACTGTATGCGCGCATCATGCGCGGACGCTTTCACGCGTCCAAAGAGAGTGCTCGGCTCCGCTTCCACACGCAGACAGGCGGTGTCACGCTCACCGCGCAGCAGCCGCTCAACAACGTCGTCCGTGTCGCTGTGCAGACTCTCGCGGCGACACTCGGCGGCACGCAGTCGCTCCATACCAATGGCTACGACGAAGCGCTTTCGCTTCCAACGGCGGAAGCCGCGAAGCTTGCCCTGCGCACGCAGCAGATCGTCGCGTTCGAGTCCGGAGTCACCAATACCGCCGATCCGCTCGCCGGAAGCTATTACGTGGAGAATCTCACGACGGAGCTGGAGAGTCAGGCGCTCGAGCTGATCACGAGAGTCGACGAGCTTGGCGGATCAGAAAAGGCGATCGCCGCCGGATTCTTTCAGGAGGAGATCGCGAGGAGCGCTTACGAGCACCAGCTGCGCGTTGAGGCGGGCGAGACCGTGATCGTCGGGGTGAACCGGTTTGCGGATGAGGATAAGACGGTTTCGATTCCCGCGCCGAACTACTCCGCGCTGGAAAAAGCGCAGGTGAAGAGTCTGAAGGCGCTTCGGAAGAAACGCGACGCGCCAACATTGCAGCGTGCATTGGCCGCTTTACGAGAAGCGACTACTGATTCCCCTTCTAAGTCCCATTTAATGCCGCTCATCGTCGACGCGGTCCGTGCACGGGCCACGGTCGGAGAGATCTCCAGCACTCTTGCGGAGAGTTGGGGTTACTACCGCCCATCTTTGTAATCGTCAGTAATCGGCCAACCTGCTTGGTCCGACTTCGAAGTCCTACTCATGGACGACAAGGGAAAGGGTCTCGCAGATCGTACCCGCTGCCTTATAGTGGGGCCATTGGTGGCAAGAAACACCGAAGGTCGGAACTGCCGTTAAGCTTGAGGCACCCCTACTGCCGGACTAACTTTCGGGTTCGCGCAGTCTCCCCCGAAAACCAACATGCCCACATACGAGTTTCGTTGCCCAACGGGCCACGAGTTCGAAAAATTCTACCGTTCCATCGGCTCGGCGCCGAGCGTAGTCGCCTGCCCGGAATGCGGCAAGACGGCGGAGCGGCAGCTCTCGGCCGGCGGTGGGTTGGTGTTCAAGGGGTCGGGTTTCTACATCACCGACTACGGCAAGGACGGTAAGAAAGCGCAGGCCTCTTCGCCGCCGTCGAGCGATGCGGGCAAGTCGGCGGGCGGAGCCGATGCGGCCGCAAAGGGCGAATCGGGACCGAAGCCCGCTGGTTCGAACGACTCGAAGGCGAGCGCGGAGACAAAGGCGCCCGCCGCCGCGAAGCCGGCCACCGAAAAGTCCTCCAAGCGAGCGAAAGACAAGGAATGAACGCCGCCGACCAGATTCGCGCCGAGCTCGTTCGCGCGGCGCGCGGTCTTGGCGCGCCTGAGGACATCGAGCCGCTGCTCGAGCGCCCGCGCGAAACGACCCACGGCGACTGGGCCACGAATCTCGCGATGGTGCTGGCCAAGCCGCTGAAGTCCAAGCCGCGCGACATCGCGGAAAACCTCCGAACCGCGATGAGCCTCGAGCGTGCGGGTGTCTCGAAGGTCGACATCGCCGGTCCAGGCTTCATGAACTTCTTCATTGATGCTGGACGAATTGCGTCGGGGCTGAAGGAGATCATCGCCGCAAACGAGAGCTTTGGCAGGAGTGATGTCGGCCGCGGCCGGGTGGTGAACATCGAATTCGTGTCGGCAAATCCAACCGGCCCCCTTCATGTCGGCCACGGACGGCAGGCGGCGCTCTGCGACGCGATCGCGACGCTCCTCGAGACCACCGGCTGGAAGGTGACACGCGAGTTCTACTACAACGATGCCGGCGCGCAGATAGAAAATCTCGCCGCCAGCGTCGAGGCGCGCCTGAACGAATTGGAAGGGACGTCGGTCCAGATTCCCGAGGGCGGATATCATGGGGAGTATATCCGCGAGATCGCCGAGCGCTACAAGGAAGACAGCGATGGGCTGTCGGTGCGCGAGTTCGCGGTCCGAGAGCTGCGCAAGGAACAGGACCTCGACCTCCAGGCCTTCGGCGTTCGCTTCGATCGCTATTTCCTGGAGTCCTCGCTCTACACGGACGGAATGGTCGACGACACCGTGCGCCTTCTCATCGCATCGGGGAAGACATACGAGCACGAAGGAGCGCTCTGGCTTCGCACTACGGACTTTGGCGACGACAAGGATCGCGTCATGCGCAAAGGCGACGGCACGTATACGTATTTCCTTCCCGACGTCGCATATCACATCACCAAGTGGAAGCGCGGGTTTCTGCGCGCGATCGACGTCCAGGGCGCCGACCATCACAGCACCGTGACTCGGGTTCGGGCCGGCCTTCAGGCGCTGAACATGGGGATGACGCCGAACTACCCGGAATACGTGCTGCATCAGATGGTTACGGTGATGAAGCACGGCGAAGAGGTGAAGATCTCGAAGCGCGCGGGTAGCTACGTGACGGTGAGGGACCTGATCACCGAAGTCGGCCGCGACGCCGTGCGCTACTTCTTTCTGATGCGAAAGAGCGACTCGCAGCTGATCTTCAACGTGGATCTGGCCGCGTCTCAGTCGGAAGAGAATCCCGTCTACTACATCCAGATGGCCCACGCGCGCATGTGCGGGATCTTCCGCGTCGGCGAGATCGATCCGGAATCGGTTTCCGCGGACGAAGCCACCTTGGCCGTTCTAACCGAGCCCGAGGAGCAGGAGCTGATAAAGGCGCTCGCCGATTTCCCGACGCTGGTGGAATCAGCCGCGGAAACGCTGGAGCCGCACCGCATCGCGACGTATCTCCTTGAGACGGCACGTCTCGCGCACCTCTGGTATCACAAGCACCACGTGCTCGAGCAGCCGGAGGACGTTACGCGCGCCCGTCTGGCGCTCGCCCGCGGCGCCCAGATCGTTCTGCGGAACGGCATGCGGATTCTTGGCATTACCTCGCCCGAGAGGATGTAAGTTTGCTCCGGTACTTGGTCGCGGCTCGGATGGGTCGCTAACCACTCCATACTCAATAAAGAACGATGTCTGTCCTCGTTGTCGGCTCGGTCGCGCTCGATTCGGTGGAAACGCCCTTCGGCAAGGCCGACGATGTCCTCGGCGGCTCCGCCACTTTCTTTTCGGCGTCGGCCAGTCACTTGACGAAGGTGAGCGTGGTCGGCGTCGTCGGCTCCGATTATCCGATCGAGAAGCTCGATCCGCTCAAGAAGCGAGGTGTCGACTTCAGCGGTCTGGAGCGCGCGGAGGGTGAATCCTTCCGCTGGCGTGGGCGCTATCGCCACGACCTGAACTCGGCGGAAACGCTTGAGACCCGACTGGGAGTCTTCTCGCACTTCAGCCCGAAGATTCCCGAGAAGCTTCGCTCGTCGCCGTATCTCTTTCTCGCCAACATCGATCCGCG
>DASXYR010000085.1:0-22467 GCA_036502385.1 Gemmatimonadaceae bacterium | reverse complement strand
GTGAGAACGAGGATCCGTCGTGGGCGCCCGATGGCCGTCACCTCTCGATCACCCGCAGGCTCGGCGCCATCGGCGATCAGAGGAGCATTTGGATTCTCGACGAGCGCACTGGTAGACTGCGCCAGCTCACGAGCTCCGGCGATGCGCGTCTCTCCGACTGGTCGCCGCCGCTAAAGTCCGCATTCTAGCGCAAAGCGGTAACGTCGGCTGTCCAGGCGCGTATATATAGGACGGCCAACCAAAACCAATCCGAGAGGGGTATGACCACTTCGGCGGCACCGCGCATTTCGACGAGCTACGACGCGACCACATCCTCCGTTGCGCCGCTCGCGCCCAAGAGGGAGCGTCTGCTCTCGCTCGACGTGTTTCGCGGCATCACCATCGCCGGGATGCTCCTCGTCAACAACCCCGGTACGTGGAGCGCGATCTTCCCGCCGCTCGAGCACGCGGAGTGGAACGGCTGGACTCCGACCGATCTGATCTTTCCGTTTTTCCTCTTCATCGTCGGCATCACGACGCATCTCTCGCTCTCGGCGCGCCGGGCGCGTGGGGACGATGACTCGGCCGTCGTCAAACAGATCCTCCGCCGCGGAATCATCATCTACTTGCTCGGCTTCGCGATGGCGATGTTCCCATTCTATCAGTGGGGAACGATCGCCTCGATTCCGAACGCGACGCCGTGGGATCGCATCCTCTATAGAATCGAACACGTCCGCATTCTCGGTGTGCTGCCGAGGATCGCGATCGTCTACATATGCGCGGGGCTGCTGACGCTGAAGACGACGCTCAAGCAGCAGATCGTCATTATCGCCACCCTCCTCTTCGGCTACTGGTTCGCGATGACGCTCATCCCCGTGCCCGGCGAACACGAGATCGGAGCGGTGTTGCTCAATACCCACGACAGAAATCTCGCCGCGTGGCTTGACCGCGCGATCCTCGGCACGAACCACACGTGGTCAGGAAGTGTGACGTTCGACCCCGAAGGTCCGATGTCGACGATCCCCGCAATTGCGACATCCATGCTGGGCGTGATCGCCGGCAGATGGATCGTACAGAAGGAGAAGCCGCTGCTCGAGCGGATCAGCGGGATGTTCGCCGTGGGCGCAATCGGGATGATGGTCGGGCTGATGTGGAACTGGGCGTTTCCGATCAACAAGAGTCTCTGGACGAGCTCCTACGTGATCTTCACCGCGGGAATGGCGTGTGTGGCCATCGCGACGATCATGTGGATCGTCGACTACTGCAACGTGAAGTGGTGGACGAAGCCATTCGTGATCTACGGAGTGAATCCGATCGTGGCGTTCGTCGGCTCGGGAGTGCTGGCGAGGTTGATATACACGCTCTGGCACGTGAGCTACCACGGCCGGTCGGTCGCGCTGCAGGATGCGATCTACCAGATCGTGTTTCTGCCCTGGCTGCCGCCGAGGGTCGCATCGCTGGCGTTCGCGATCAGCTTTGTGCTGATGTGGTACGGGATACTTACAGTTCTCTACCGCAGGAATATCATCCTGAAGGTCTGATTACCGAATTGAACAGAACGGGATGCGGGCCGTCGGAGGCGTAGCATTTAGTTGTCAGAAGAAACGCGCTGGCGTAGGTCGGTGGCGTGATGGCGCAGGTTTTTTTTGCGGCTAGAACCATCGGCGTGCAGTCGACTGAAAACTGCCAACTCTGCCCCTGAAGGCTTGCATCCCGTTCTGTTGCCGTTCAGTTTCAGGTTGAGAGCTAGTGCGCGACCTTAGCCCTGACTCGGGGCTCCCGCTCCGCCAGCGAGCTGGTAGAAACCACCTCGGGCTCTATCGGCGCGCCAGCTCGGCGGACGACGTACGCCTCCATCGCGAAGTACTCCGGCAGTCCGAGCCTGTCCACGCGCTTCGCCGTATTGCGATTCCGATCCTCGACGCGCTGCCAGAATTCGCGATCGTCCTGGCCCGGGAACGGGGCTCGATCCTTCTGACTCTGGTGCTTGAAGATCGCCATCTTCTTGGCGCGCAGCTCGTCCTCCGACAGCGGCACGAGCACGTCGGCCTCGGCTATCTCCCACTCCTGCCAGGCGCCCCTGTAGTACCACATTTCGGGCGATGGGCCTGAGTACTGGGCAAGGGCGCCCTGCACGGCCTCGAGGCACATGCGGTGGGTTCCGTGAGGGTCCGAGAGGTCCCCCGCGACGAAGACCAACTCGGGCTTCTGCTCCTCGAGCAGATCGAGGACCTTATGAACGTCCTCCGGGCCGATCGGGTCCTTCCGCACCTTCCCCGTCTGGTAGAAGGGAAGATTGAGGAAGCGCGCCTGGTCGCGCTTCATGCCGAACGTCTCGATCCCCGAGACTGCCTCCGCCTCGCGGATCGCGCGCTTCATCACCTGCACCGCAAACGCGTCGATCTCGCCCACCTTCTTCGAGTCGAGGAATTCCTCCACTTCCTGAATGAGCGCACCCGAGGCCGAGTCATTCAGATCGAAATCGTGGCCGAAGCGGCGCAGAAAATCGGCGTATCTCCGTACCTCGTGGTCGAAGACGGCGATGTTTCCCGAAGTCTGGTATGCAACGATGATGTCGTTCTTGTTCTGGAAAAGTTTGTTCAGCATCCCGCCCATCGAGATGACATCGTCATCCGGGTGCGGCGAGAAGACGACGACGCGCTTGCCGGCGGGAAGCTTGCTGCGGCCGCGAATTTTCGCGATGAGGGCGTTGAACACCGCGCCGTTGAGCGGTCCGGCTTTCCCATATTTTGCGAGCAGCGAGCTGAGATGGTGCTCGCGATAGTCGGTCTCGTCCAGCTTGAGCACCGACTTCTCGGTGATCTCGCTGAGCCAGATCACCGCCTCGATCTCCATCTCGCGCGTCCACTTCACTTCGCCGATTACCCATGGCGTGCGAACGCGGGTGAGCTCCGCGGCGGCGGCGGGATCGACGTAGAAGACTGCGTTGGGGTGTTGCTGGAGGTAGGTCGCCGCGACGTCGGGGTCGGGCTCGCCTTCGACGGCGCGCCGGATGATCGCTGCCTTGTGCTCACCGGTGGCGATGAGCGCGATCTCGCGCGCCTCCATGATCGTCGCGACGCCCATGGTGAGTGCTTCGGTGGGGACGTTGTCCTCGCCGAAGAAATCGCCGGCGGCGTCACGACGGGTTACTGTGTCGAGTGAGATCCTGCGGGTGCGGGAATCCACGCCCGATCCGGGCTCGTTGAATCCGATGTGCCCCGTTTTTCCGATGCCGAGGATCTGGAGATCGATCCCGCCGGCAGCTTTGATCGCTGCTTCGTAGGCATCGCATTCGTCATCCACGTCGTCGCGGGGCACGTCGCCGCGCGGGATGTGGACGTTCTGCGGCTTGACGTTGATGTGGTTGAAGAGATTTTCCCGCATGTACCGCACGTAGCTGTGGATGCTTTGCGGTTCCATCGGATAGTACTCGTCGAGATTGAAGGTGACGACGTCGGAGAAGTCGAGACCTTCTTCGCGGTGCATCTTGATGAGCTCGCGGTAGATGCCGATCGGCGTGCTGCCGGTGGCGAGGCCGAGGACCGCGTGTCCCCCCGCCGCGCGGCGCTCACCGATTATCTCGGCGATTCGCTTCGCGATGGTTCGCGCGATCTCCTCGTACTCGACGATGACTACGGGGACTCTTTCCTTGGAGGAGGCCATGGGGGAAATCTAAGGCGGGAGGCGGGAGGCGGGAGGCGGGAAGCGGGAAGCGGGAAGCGGGAAGCGGCGACTACCCCACTGGAATTGCCGTTGCTCTGCGTCGTTCCTACGCCTCCCGCGTTCCGCTTCCCGCCTCCCGCCCACCGCCTTCTAACGGTTCTCCCAGTTCACGATCCGCGCTCCCAGCACCGCCTGCTGTACGGCGTCCGCGACGTCGCGACGGAGCTGCACATGGCGCGTATTGCTGCGCGTCGGGTTCACCCGGTTCGTGAGGACCACCACGAAGAGATCCTTCTCCGGATCGATCCATATCGACGTGCCCGTGAAGCCGGTGTGCCCAAAACTCCACGGCGAAAAGAACTGGCCGGCGCTGGATCCGCCTTCTGGAGAATCCCAGCCGAGCGTGCGTGAGGATTCCTTGCCCTGGCGGGCGGTCCACCGCGCTATCGTGGCCGGCTTTACGATCCGCACACCGTTCACGCCTTCGCCGCCATTTAGGATCATCATCGAGAAGAGCGCGAGATCGCGCGCCGTCGAGAAGAGCCCGGCGTGGCCCGCTACACCGCCTATCGCCCACGCATTCTCGTCGTGAACGGTTCCCCACAACAATCCCCCGCGCGCGTCGTCGACCTGCGTCGGGGCGATGCGGGGTCGCAGCGTTATCGGCGGCTGGAACTGCGTGTCGGTCATGCCGAGCGGCTTGAATATTTTTTCGGCGGCGAGGACGTCGAGGGTTTTCCCTGTGATCCTCTCCATGACGAGCTGGAGAACGATCATGTCCCAGTCGCTGTAGATCATCTTCGTGCCCGGCGCGTACTCGAGCGGACGGGCGTTGATCTGATAGAGGTACTGGTCGCGGCCGCGCGCGGTGGAGTAGATATTTGCGCCCGCTTCCAGGCCGCCACTGTGGGTGAGCAGCTGTCTAACTGTAATCTGTGCCTTCTCGGGAGAATTGAACTCCGGGAGATAGGAAGCCACGGTGCGATTGATATCGAGCTGTCCGTTCTCCTCGAGAATCATCGCGACGGTAGTCGTGGCAATGACTTTCGTCAGCGATGCCAGGTCATAGAGAGTGTTGGTGTCGACCGCGGGCGAGCCCGGCTGATTCCAGTCGATGTATCCGTAGCCCTTCATGTACGCGATGTGCCCATTCCGACCGACGGCGATCGCCACGCCAGGCCCCACCGCTTCCTCGATTGCAACCTTCACGATCTTGTCGAGAGTTTTCGGGAGCAGTGTGTCGAGGCCGGAATTGTTGACCCCCATCTGCGGCTCGACGTACTTGACGGGTATGGGTGCGACAGCGATCCGGGCAGGCGGCTGTGGTGGCGCGCACGCGGATACTGCGGAGAATGACAGGAGCGCTATGGCGTGGAGAGACTTCATGAGCCGTGGCGGGTACGGGGTCCAAAGGCCGAGCCGGCTCACCGGCTCGGGGTTCATAGCTATGACGATTGGGACGAGCACCGACAACTTTTTCGAGGGCAATCTCGTGGAGTTATCTTTCTGACGTGGCGGACATCACCTGGCAGTGGTGCCGATTCGGCGAGCTGCGCCCCGAAGAGCTCTACGCGGTCGTAAGACTTCGCGAAGCCGTTTTTGTCGTCGAGCAGAACTGTCCGTACCCCGATTCCGACGGCCGTGATCCTCGTGCGTGGCACTTGCTCGGCTGGCAGGAAGGGGAAAAGGAACGAGTCCTCGCCGCGTATGCGCGTGTGTTCGAGCCCGGAGTACGCTATACCGAAGCGTCTATCGGACGCGTAGTTACAGCTCAAGCGGTCCGTGGGACGGGCGTAGGGCGCAAGCTGATGGCCGAAGCTTTGCGACGTGTCGAAGCATTGGTGCCGGGTGAAAAGATAAAGCTCGCAGCCCAGCGCCGACTCGAGGAATTCTATGCGGACTTCGGCTTCACTACCGTTTCCGCACCCTACGAGGAAGACGGCATCATCCACATCGACATGGTCCGCCAGTCCGGATTCCCATGATAACAAAGGCACGTTACGACGCCGGCGAGACGTTCGCCGATTTCCTGGCTCGACCGACTGTCAACCACGAGCTGTGGGTTGCATTGACGCACCGCGTCTCGATCCCGCTCGAATATTCCGGCCGCGTCGAAGCGCTCGGCGGCCACTGGCACTTGCTGGTGCTGAGCGAGGATTGGTGTGGTGATGCGGTCAACATCGTTCCGATCGCCGCGAAGCTGACGGAGTCTGTGAGCAACATGGATCTGCGCATTCTTCCCCGCGATGAGAATCTGGACATTATGGATGCACACCTGACGGGGACATCGCGCTCGATTCCGATCATCATTCTCCTCGACAGGAAGTTCGAGGAGTGTGGATGGTGGGGGCCTCGCCCTCGCGCGTTGCAGAAGTGGGTCGTCGAGACCGGAATGAATCTCCCCAAGGATCAACGCTACAAGGAGATCAGGACCTTCTACGCGAGGGACCGTGGACTCGCGACGTTGGAGGAGATCGTTTCCATGCTCGAAGCCTGCTGCGTCGCGAGCACCAATCCGCGGACCGCGTGATTCCTAGCGGGAACCGATGTGCGAGCGTTTCAGCCGTAGAGTAAAGGTCGATCCCTTTCCGACTTCGCTGGCAGCGTCCAGTGAGCCACCCATGGCTGTAGCGAGCTTCCTCCCGATTGGGAGCCCAAGCCCGGTGCCGGTCGAGACGATACCCTTCGATTTGATTTGAACGAAGGGGAGGAAGATGGCCTCGAGCTTGTCCGACGGAATTCCCTTTCCCGTATCGGTCACTCGAACGACGGCGGCATCGTTTTCGATTTCGGATTCGACCGTAATAATCCCGCCCCGGTCGGTGAACCTCACGGCGTTGGCGAGAAGGTTTAGCACGATCTGCTTCACTTTCACCGCGTCGATGTCGGCAATGATCGAGAGATCGCCGCACTTGTAGGCGTAACGCAGCCCCCTTTGCTCCAGCTGTGATCCGATGAGCCCTTCCATTTCTGACAGCACATCGTTCAGCACCGTCGGCTCGAGAGTCAGGTCGATCGACTGGCCGCTCTCGAGCTTTGCAAAATCCAGAATGGTGTTGATGAGACTGAGCAGGTGCTGCTGACTCTGTTGGATGCGCAGCAGATCGGCTCGCTGGGATCCGTTGAGCGGACCATGGATCTCGCGCTCAAGGAGCTCGGTGTAACCGAAGATCGCCTGGAGCGGGGTACGGAATTCGTGGCTCAGAAGAGCCAGGAACTCGGATTTTATCCGGTTTGATATCTCGGCTTCTTCGCGCGACCGCCGCTCGCTCTCGAGCAGCTCGTCCTTGATTCGGTTGGCGCTCGCGAGCTCGGATGTCCGCGCTGCCACGCGAAGCTCGAGATCTCGATGCAGCTCGCGCGCGGATGCCTCGGCTCGTTTCCGCTTCGAGATGTCTCGCACGAGCCAGCGGTATGTCGCGGGACCACTGTCTCTCCCGATGCGCGCAACCGAAACCGATACATGGATCGGCATTCCGTTGCGGGCCGCGAGCTTGATCTCCCATTCGTCCGTTCCGGTCGATCCACACAGTTGATCCAGCTGGTGCCGGAATGCGGCACGCGCCGACTCCTCGAAAAAAGCGGGGAGCGGCTTACCGGCAAGAAACTGCGGCGATACGCCGAGGAGCTGCGCGGCCATTGCGTTGGCCTCGCGGATCACGCCCTGCGAATCGGTGAGGATGCATGCGTCGGGGCCAAGCTCGAACAGCTCGAAATACTTCTGCCGCTCGCGCTCGACCGCATCTCGCGACGCAGTCGCCTCTGCGGGCTGTGACGCTCCGGGATCGCGTGGCTTGCGCGGGGACTCACGCGCATCGGTGACCGTGCCTTGCCGCTGTGGCTCCATCCTCTCCCACGCCTTGGATGAGCGGAAACGCTCTCGCACGGAGGGAGAGATGCAACTCCAGGGCCCAGGCCCCGGGAATATTTGTGCTTGACAGGACGGGGAAAAGCGACGAGGCACGGCTTTCACCGTGCCTCTCTCGCGCTCCCGGCTAGCGTCGATTCAACTTCGGCTCTGATCCGCTCCGCTCGACCTGCGTCCTCCGCGAGATGCTTCTCCACCCTTCCGTCCGGCGACGCGTGCTTCTTCGCTGGTGAATTCGTGGGCAGTTCCTTTCTGGTGCGCGGCACGTCCGCCTTTCGCGGCAATAGCGCGCTGCGCCTGCGGATCCATCGCCGCAAATCCACGCGGTGTTTTTCTGATGGTCCCGCTATTGCGCGATTCTGCGTTGCTGTCGTTCCGCTCTTCGCTCGTTCCTTCGTCGATTCCGCTCGCTCTGCTTCGCTCGTCCAACCTGTTGCCTAGGGTGTTTCTCTCGTCTGCCATTATCCGTCTCTCCTGCCACGATATTCGAGTTGATGGTCCCCGCTGCGCGCAGTCGTCGCGCAAGCGATGGACTGGGCGAAGCGAGGCGGGCATTTCCCGGCTATTTTGATGCGCAAGCGGCAGGCCGCAAATCCAACGGAGACAGATATCTCCCCATTTCTATTTAAGATGTGGATTTCTTCCCTTCTCACATGTCTGTGAGTGTTTATGTTACTAGAAGTACGTAAAACACTACGAGGTTGCCAGTGAATCCAGTCGAAGCCGAGACGCTGTCGAAGATCGAAGTGCTCGCGGATCTCGAGCCGCTGGTTTTGGAGTTGATGGCCTCCCACGAGGCAAAGCGGGTGTTGTGGTTCCCCGCGGAATTGTTGGAGCCCGCCCCTGGGGAAGACCCCGATCGTCATCTGAAAGAGCTCCGCGAGCGGGCGAGAGGAATCAGCGACCCGGCGCGCGTTGCCCTCGCTCTCAACCTTCTCACCGAGGAAGGCCTTCCTCACTTCCATCGATTGCTCGCCGTTTATCTCGGCACCGACAGCATCTGGGCGCGCTGGAACAATCTGTGGACCGCGGAAGAGGACAGGCATGGAGCGATTCTCCACGACTACACTCGGGACGCGGGTGTCTTCGATCCAGTCGTGATCGAGAAGATGCAGTTCGACTACATCAAAGCGGGCTTCGAGCCGGAGTGGGACAGGGATCCGTACCGCGTGTTCGTCTATACCTCGCTCCAGGAGAGAGCGACGCAGGTGTCACACGCGAACACCGGTAAATTCGCGTCGCAGTACGAGCCGACGATCGGCACGGTCCTGGCGAACGTCGCGAAGGAAGAAGCGCGGCACTACACGTTCTATCGGTCCGTCTTCAAGGGCGTCCTGGAGCGCGATCCGAATCAGGGCCTCGTCGCTGCGGCGAAGATCATGCCGGCGATCGACATGCCAGGCGTCAACATGCCGCACTTCCGGGAGCTGGCCGATGTTGTCCGCCGCGCGCAGATCTACGGCCCGCGGGACTACCTGAGGATCGTCGAGGAGTTGATCAAGTACTGGTCGATCGACACCATGGACGGCCTGAACGATCTGGGACGGAAGGCGCAGGAAAAGATCATGGAGATCCCGGAGCGTCTCGAGCGCATCGCGAAGGTGATGGAGCTGAAAACCAAACCCAAGAGCTTTGCGTTCGACGTGATCTTCAATCGCGAATTCGCAATGGACTGAGGTGTGAGCGGTAGGGATCTCTGCGCCCGGTCAGTCGGGCGGGGATCGCTACTCCGTCGGCTCGCTCGCCTACACGCATCGAGCCTCTGTCAGCCCACTCGCGGCTGGCGCTCGCGAGCGGGCACCCAGCCAGAGTCTCTTGCTACGCGAGCACGCCTCCTCCGTACCGATCCCCGCCCGCCTTCCCTGACCCAAAACTAGAACCACTCGCAGTGCACCGCGGCACGGTGATGTGAAGATCGCGGGTACGCTTTGCCTCGCACCAACTACATCGCGCTTCTAAAGGCAGCGCGGGCGCGACTGAGCGGAGCGAGGGAGCGCAGTTAGGGGCTCCGACCGAGCGACCGTCGTCGCCGAAGAGGACGCCCCTCACCGACCCAAGCGCGAGATGTATGGGCGGCGCGCGCCAAACGGGCGCAGAGATGTGTCGGCCGTCCGCGCCGTCGCCGAGCGTTAAACCCCTGACAGCCCGAGATCGGCCGAGCGCGCCTGCATGGCCGCGATTACGAATCCTATGTGCTCGTCGAGGTCCACGCCGAGCTCCTGCGCGCCGTTCACGACATCCTCGCGGCTCACGCCCCGCGCGAACGCCTTGTCCTTCATCTTCTTGCGCACCGATCTCGCGTCCACCTCGTGAACGCTCTTCGTCGGGCGCACCAGCGCCGTAGCCGTGATGAGGCCGGTCAGCTCGTCCACCGCAAACAGCGCTTTTGCCATCCGTGATTCGCGCGGCGTATTCGTGTACTGGGCGTGGCCCAGTATCGCCACCAGGATATCTTCGGGATATCCCTTCGATCTCAGGATGCGCACTCCCTCCGACGGGTGCTCCTCCGTCGCCGAGCGGGTACTGTTCGGAAAGCGCTCATAGTCGAAATCGTGAATGAGCCCGGTCGTGCCCCAGCGCTCCTCATCTTCGCCGAATTTTCCGGCGTAGGCGCGCATCGCCGCTTCAACCGCCAGCATGTGCTTTCGCAGCGACTCGCTCGGTGTGTACTCGTGCATCAGCGCGAGGGTCTCGGAGCGCGGCGGAAGCGTGTGGGAATCGGTCATCGCGGTTTGCTCACCTTTTTCCTGGGGGATTCGGCGTGGGAGTATCTCCAACCCTGCCGAAATCTATGAAACCTTTCCTGACATTTGTCGAGAGGAGCTGGACACCGATCTCGTCGCCGACGTCCACGCCCTTCTGGCCGCGGACCAGCATTCCCTCGACTGGAGGCCCCAGGAGACGGACGAACGTCCCGCTTGCATTATTCCCGGTCACTATCGCCTTGAAGTGCTCGCCGATGCGATTGCTGAAGAGCATCGCGGCCGCGATCTTCCGCACGCTTCGCTCTACCTTGCGTGCTGCGTCTTCTTTCAACGTGCAGTTGCGCGCAATCGCCGAAAGCTCGTCGTCGGTGTAGGGCGGGGGAGCCGACGCCAGAACCGCCTTGAGAATGCGCTGCGTGACGAGATCGGCGTATCGCCGGTTGGGGGCGGTCGAATGCGTGTAGTCCTGCACGGCAAGACCGAAGTGTCCGGGCTCTACGACGCCAGGCTGATCGAGAATGTATTCGCCGGGACCCATCAGCTTCACGATCGCGAGCGAGAGATCGGGGAAATGATCCGGGTCTGCCTTTCTGCGCGCGAGCATGAAGTCGTGCAGCGCCAGCACATCCGGCTCCGGTGGAAGCGTCGTTCCGAGCTCGCGCGCGAGATCCACGATTCTCGTCCACCGCTCAGGACTTCGCACGATTCTTCGAATCGCCGACACATGGTGCGCCTCGAGAAATCGCGCGACGGAGCCATTGGCGGCGATCATGAAATCCTCGATCAGATCCGTCGCGCTGTTTCTCTGCGACCTCTCTATGGATGTGACGGTACCGTCCGTCGCTACTGCGCGCGCTTCGACGGTCTCGATCTCGAGCGCACCGTTGTCGAGCCGCGTCTTGCGGAGAGCTGCCGCGATCTTCGCCTGAAGCCGGAGCTGCGCCTCGAGGCCCGCGACCGGCGGCACTTTCTCGGGAATCGGCGCGCCAGAATCGAGCCAGCTCCCGATGCCGTCGTACGTGAGCTGCGCCTTATTGTTCACCAGCGCGCGGTAGATATCCGCGGATCGCACTGTCCCATCTCCGCCGACAACCATGTCGATGGCGACGGCCTTCCTGTCAGCACCCTCGAACAGCGAAGTCGCTCCCGTTGACAGCTCGATGGGAATCATCGGGAAAATCACCGCCCCGGTGTACACCGTCGTCGTCTGCGACGCGGCGTGCGCATCGATCGCCGATCCCTTCGGAGCTTCGACGTCGACGTCGGCGATCGCTATCACCAGCCTCGAGTCGCCGCCGGCCAGCTCGCTCGCGAACTCCACCTGGTCGAGATCGCGCGTGTCGTCGTTGTCGATCGAGGACCACAGAAGATTTCTTAGATCCTTGGGCGGGACACCAGTGTCAGCGTGCTTGCCGAGCATCTTCAGCTCGGCTGCCACGGCCGGATCGGGGTCAGGGTCGAAGCCTTCGTCGATCATCACCTGGCGCGCGACGTCCCGAAGGTCACGCGTCAGCATGGACGTCGTCCTCGGGGAGCGGTCACGTTGCGAGGGGGCATTTCGGCATTGTCTTCAGCATGAGGTGCGCGATATCTATCGCCAGCTGGATCAGGAGCAAGGCCCCGAGCATCACAGAGACACCCACCCACGGCCGCTTGCGGGGCGCGAGCGTGGACGCGTAGAGCATTCCGCCCACGCCTATCACAACGGCTTCGGCGAAGAAGTCCGCGATCGGATGGGAGTATAGCTGCAGGCCGATCATCGGGCCGCCCGGCCATGTCGGCTTGTTGCCCGTGATCCAATCGAGGAGCATGTGCGAAACTACCACGGCCGCGAGAACTGCCCCTCCCTTCCAGTCGCGCGTGGTGATCCCGTATCCGGACAGCGCTACGAGAGCGAGAAACGCCACTGCCGGGATGGAGTGCGAGAGCATCTCGATCGGATTGGATCTTCCGGCGAGACAGAGCCCGGCGTCGACCCAGTCAGGCGCATAGGTCGCGACAACGAGAACCGCGAGGCCCAGGCTTCGGCGGAAGCGCTTCGCGGCGAGCGCGGCACCAACGTGTCCGACGTACATCTATTGGCGGGCCGGAAAGCAAACGGAACGATCTATGATGGGTGTTACCAGTGTCGCGATGAAAGCGCTCCAGAATGGAGCGGCACGACGGTGACTGTTGTCACAATTCATGCCGCCTGATTGACCGCGTGCGAATGAGGTCGAACAGGATGAAAAAGCGCTAACTTCTTCATGAGTGCGCGGACCACATCGGACTGTCAAAAGAGACTGAATGCACGTCAAGAAACTCGAGTGCTCCGCTTGCCACCGTGAATACGATGCCAGGCGTCTTCACAATGTCTGCACGGAGTGCGGCAAACCGCTGCTCGTGCGGTACGATCTCAAGCGAATAGCGAAGTTTCTCACGCGCCAGACGCTCTTCGGGCGACGGGCAGACCTCTGGCGCTACCGCGAGCTTCTTCCCGTGCGCCGCGAGGACAACATCGTTACGCTCGGCGAGGGATGGACGCCGCTTCTCCACGCGAGATCTCTGGGGCAATCGCTCGGAATGAGCGAGCTCCACGTCAAGGATGAATCCCTGAATCCGACCCAGAGCTTCAAAGCGCGCGGAATGTCAGTCGCGGTCTCCATGGCGAAGGAGCTCGGCGCGAAAAAGCTTGCCGCGCCGTCGGCGGGAAACGCCGCCGGCGCGCTCGCGGCGTACGGCGCCCACGCAGGGATCGGCGTGTATCTGTTCATGCCGCGGGACACGCCGCGCGCGAATATCGTCGAATGCGAGGTTGCCGGCGCTCACGTGACGCTCATCGACGGACTCATCACGGACTGCGGAGCAGAGGTGGCGCGGAGGAAGGAGAGCGAGGGCTGGTTCGAGGTGTCCACCCTCAAGGAGCCCTATCGCGTGGAAGGGAAGAAGACTCTCGGCTACGAGATCGCCGAGCAGTTGGGATGGACGCTTCCGGATGTGATTGTGTATCCGACCGGGGGCGGAACGGGTCTCGTTGGAATGTGGAAGGCGTTCGACGAGATGCAGCAGCTCGGCTGGATCGGTGACAAACGTCCGCGAATGATTACCGTGCAAGCCGCCGGCTGCGCGCCGATTGTCCGCGCGTTCGAGGCTGGAGAGCGTTCCGCGGAGCCAATTCAGAACGCCACGACGATCGCCGCCGGGCTCCGCGTTCCCAAGGCCATCGGCGATTTTCTCATCCTCGATGCGATCCGCGATTCCGGGGGAACGGCAATCGCGGTCACCGACGACGAGCTGGTCGAGGGCGCAAGGGAGATGGCGCGCACCGAGGGAATCTTCGCGGCGCCAGAGGGTGGGGCGTGCGTGCCGGCGGTGCGAAAGCTTGTCGAGCGCGGAGACATCAAGCCGGACGAGAAGGTGGTGCTGTTCAACACCGGATCGGGCATCAAGTACATCGACGTCTTCGACCAGGGCGAAATCGCGAGGGCGGCCAGCGCCAAAAAGGGCGGAGGCGCACTGGGGCCTGCGCTGAGGTCCTAGCGAATCCCCACGAGCTTGTGCGTCTGGATGCTAAGACGCCATTGAGGATGACGCAGACAATATTCGATCGCGTCCTCCGTATTGCGGTCGATGTCAGGCCCGTCCATCGGCTGGAGGAAGAAGTGACGGAAATCCAGCGCCGCGAATTTCTCGGGCGGTGCATTCTCCTGCGGATAGACCAGCTTGAGCTCGCTGCCGGTCGTCTGCACAAACGGCGCGCCCGCCTTGGGACTCACGCAGATCCAGTCAAGAGACGCCGGCGCTGGACGAGTACCGTTGGTTTCGACGGCGACGTCGAATCCGCGGTCGTGGAGGGCGTCGATCAACGCGTCGTCGAGCTGGAGGAGCGGCTCGCCTCCGGTGCACACGACGTATTTTTCGCGATCGGGCGTGCGGTCCGAGTGGCCGGCCGGCCCGCCCCAGGATCTCTCGATCGCATCCGCGAGCTCGCGCGCGCTCCCGAACTTGCCGCCATCGGGTCCAGTTCCGACGAAGTCGGTGTCGCAGAACTGGCAGACGGCGCGCGACCGGTCCTCCTCGCGTCCCGACCAGAGGTTGCAGCCGGAGAAACGGCAGAAAACCGACGCGCGTCCCGCCTGCGCGCCCTCGCCCTGGAGCGTATAGAAAATCTCCTTCACCGTGTAAGTCATCGCGCGAAACTCTTTTCTGACGCGTACTCGATGGGATCAGCGAGCCCGGCTTCCCTGAATCCCTTCAATCGAAGCTGACAGGCATCACATCTGCCACACGCTTCGCCGCCGGCACCCGGATCGTAACAGCTCGTGGTGTCCGAGTAATCGACACCCAAAGACGTTCCGAGCCTGATGATGTCGGCCTTTGTGAGAGCGATGAGCGGAGTGCGGATCGTGAGTCGCGTCCGGCCTTCGACTCCGGCGCGGGTGGCGAGATTCGCCATCTTCTCAAAGGCTTCGATGTACTCTGGCCGGCAATCGGGGTAGCCGCTGTAGTCCAACGCGTTCACGCCGATGAAGATGTCGGCCGCACCGACCACCTCGGCGAGCGCGAGTGCGTAGGAGAGAAAGATCGTATTTCTCGCGGGAACGTACGTCACGGGGATCTCGCCCTGGCCCTCGACGGGCTGATCGAGATTGCGATCCTTGGGGACCTCGATATCCGCGGTCAGCGCGGATCCACCAAACGCCCGGAGATCGATGTCCACGATCTGGTGGCGGACGACATCGGCCCGTCGGGCGATCGCCTTCGCGGCGTCAATCTCCGATGAGTGGCGCTGCCCGTACCGGAACGTCAACGCGTGGACGGCGTAGCCTTCGCTCTGCGCGAGCGCCAACACGGTGGTGGAGTCGAGTCCACCGCTCAGCAGGACGACAGCCGGCAGTGCCGTTTCGGACCTGGAGGAGGAAGAAAATGCGGAATTCACGTCATGGGCCTCTCCCCAATTTACACGGACCCGGCCGGGAGAACGCAGCGGAGATGCCGACTAGACGCTAGAGGGCTGCGGTGAGAGCTGTGAGCAGTTCCTCGGGCACGAGCGGCTTGGAGAGCACCGCATCCGCGCCCAAGGCGCGCACTCTATCCTGACCTTCGGCGTCTATGCTTCCACTCAGGATGATGACCGGAATGTTCGACGTGTTCGAGTTCATTTTTATCTTCTTGAGCGTGTCCTCTCCCGATCCGCCTGGCATGTTGACGTCCAGCACGATGGCGTCGATCGAAGGCTGTCGTTTGGCCTGCATCAGTCCCTGAACCGCGTCGAATGCAGTCAGGACTTTGTATCCCTTTTCGCGTAGAAGGGTCGCGACGAGATGCGAAACCACCCGGTCGTCGTCCACGACCAGCACCGTAGGCACGAGTATCAGCTCTCTCGGATAAGAGTGATAAGGCGGGCTCTGAGTGCAGCAATCTCGCTCTCGAGTCGTGTGAAAGTAGGGGCGGCTTCCCCCAGCTTGCCCGCACGTGCCATGGTTTCCAATTCGCCCGCGGTGCCCGCTACCTGCGTGGCACTCATACTGCCGGCTGATCCGCGCAACGCGTGGGCGACGAATTGAAGACGGGTACTGTCGGCTTCGAGAATGGCGCTCCCCATTTCCTGGATCCTGGAGTCGAGCTCCTGAAGAAAGATCTGAGCAAGCTCCCCGGCAAGCTCGCGGCTTTCGCCGACGGTTACGAGCAACGCCTTCTCATTCAAGATTTCATCGATGGCTTGCTCCGCCGTCAACTCCGCCTGCGACGCGTCCTGATTGCGCCCGGGACTCGAGCGCCCGGTCACCTCTCCGATCCGGCCATTACGGGCATCTGAACATCATCAGCACGACGTCGACGGATTGTTGTTCAAGCAATTGTACGGCCTCACGGCCGTTTCCCACAACTATGGCTGTGTGTCCCTCGCGCCGGAGCAGGCTCGAAGTAAACTTCTGGTTGACCAGATTGCGACTCTCTCACTGGGGTTTCTGATCGATCTCACGCATGACGCGCTCGAGGCAGCTCGGACAGACGCTATGCGTTAGCTGGACACCGGAGGTGGAGGTGATGTAAGCCTCGACCTGTTGCCAGTAGTTCGCCTCATTCCGGACTTTCTTGCAATAGCTGCACATCGGGAGCAGCCCCTGAAGCCGCCTGACTTCACTCAGGGCCACCTCTAGCTCTTTGATGCGAGCTGCAAGGCTTTTTTGAAGCTTCACCATGCGCTGTCCCACTCGCACCCGCGATTCCAGCTCGGCGGGATGGAAGGGCTTCGGGATGTAGTCGTTGGCGCCAGCGGCCAATCCCATAGCCAGATCTTCCTTTTCGGTGCGCGAAGTGAGCAGGATGATGTAAATCAGCTCGAATCCCGGCGTATTGCGCACCTTGCGGCAGATCTCGATTCCGTCCAGCCCGGGCATCATCCAATCGAGCACGATGAGCTCCGGCGCGTTCTTTCCTTCGAACGTTTCCAGAATTCGCCATGCGCTGATGCCATCCGATGCGGTGATCACATCCCAGCCAAGCCTGCCAAGGGTGGACTCGAGAAGACGAGTTGTTGTCGGATCGTCTTCGGCTACCAGGATGCGCATCATGTAGGACGCTCAAGAGGGGTGAATGTCATACGACCGTAGGGTGCGAACGCGGCCTGGTTACAGCGCGCAATGCCTCAAACCCGAAACGCCCGCGGCTCCAAGCCAAAAAAAAACGGGTCGCTTTACGCGACCCGTTTGATACGTGGCGATGGGTGAGGTGGTGTTGGAATCGGTCGAGGCGCGTTGTCAGGATCAGCCGTGGCCTCGGACGCAGCGACAGCCGGAGCGTCGGGAGCGACGGGCGTGACCACGACTCCGGTCTTGAGCTCGCTGACGAGATCGAGAAGGACGTGGCTTCCGTGAAAGAGCTGGGTCGAGGCCATGCTCATCTGCTCGCAGGCCGCGCTCTGCTCTTCGGTCGACGCGCTCACTTCCATCGCGGCCGTCGCGTGTCCCTCGGCCGTGCGTGCAACCAGTCCCAGATTCACCGCCGCCGAATCCACCGCGCGCGCATTCTCCATCGCGGCCGTCGTCACTCCGGAGGCGGCGGTGCGGGTTCTCTCCGCGGCGGAGAGGATCGTCGACAGCGCGCTGTCCAGCTCACGGCTGACGCGCTCGATCTCGCCCACCTGGATCACGCCCTGCTCCATCGCCTTCGACGTCGCGGCAACGCGGGTCGTCACGCTTTCAGTCATCTTCACGACATCGTCGGCGGCCGCCTGCGTCTGGTCGGCGAGCTTTCTCACTTCGCCTGCCACGACTCCGAATCCGCGGCCCGCCTCGCCTGCGCGCGCAGCTTCGATCGCCGCGTTCAGCGACAGAAGGTTGGTCTGCTCGGCGATCCGGCCGACCGAGATCACGAACTTGTTGATGTCGCTGGCAGTGGTATTGAGCTCGCGCACCTGCAGCGCCGCCTGCTCGACGATCGTCCGAACATCGAACAGGATCTTGAGCGCGCGATCGATGTCCACCCTCTTCGCCTCCGCCTCGGCCTCGATGGAGCTCGCGAGGCCGTGCACTTCCTGCGCGCCGCCCACGAGATTATCTCCGCGGGTCCGGATGCCTTCGAGCGCCTCATTCACCTGCCGGAGCTGCGCCACCTGCGATTCGGCGCCGTGCGAGACTTCTTCCACTGCGTCGGCGACCTCTCCCGCTGACGCCGAGATCTGCTTCGACGCCGACAGCAGATCGCTGGCGGATTGCGCGACTTCGTCGGCCGTCTTGGCGGCGCCGGACGCGATGCGCGACAGGGCTTCGGTCGCGTGATTCATCGCATCCGCGAGCGTGCGGAATTCGCCCGGCATCTCGCCTTCCGTGCGCTGCTGGAGGTCGCCGTGACTGAGCTGGATCGCGTGCTTAACGAGCAGGCGAAGAGGCCGCCCAACCGCGCTGCCCATTCGCATTACGATCATGATGGCGAGGAGCGTAGCGACGACGATTACCGAGACGAGCAGTCTCGACCGGGCCATCGACTGGCTGCGAAGACTCCGCGCCATGGTCGTCAGCTGCTCCGCGCGGGCGTGCTCAAGTCCCGTCAGCTGCTCTAGCAGGGGAGGGACCATGCTTCTCGCCCGCTGCGCTTCGACGTGCGCTTCGTCCATGCGTCCGAGATCGGTTAGACGGTGCGAAAGCGCGAACGCTGCCTCGACTCGTGCGAGCGTGGTGTCGATCGCCACCGTGCGCTCGATCTGTTCGGCCAGCGCGTCGGGGCGTGAGCTGAAGTTGCGGTGAAGCCTGTGCGCTTCCCAACCGAGGCGACGGAACTCCAGGTCCGACTTCAGGTCCTGGTCGCTCAGATAGGTGTTCGCCGCCTGAATCTCCTGTGTCACCACATTCGAGAAATCCGACGCCTGACGTGCATCCTGCTGGGCCTCGGCGAGCGTCAAGCTGACCTCGTCTGCCATCCGGGTCATCGAGACCCAGCCGACGATACCGGCGCTGATGAGAAGGAAGATCAGCAGCGCGAATCCGACGGTCAGAACCTCGCGTATGGTTTTGAAGCGATAGACTGCCTTCATCTTGCTGCCGCCACGGTCAAAAGGGCGTTGTGCACTCGCAGCACCTTGAATCGCATTCCCACCGGATCTCCGGTGTCCTCGAAGTAGGCGCGACCGGTAAGTCCGACGTAGGCTGTCTCCACGGTCAGCGAGCGCAGATAGTTGCGGATTCGGGTGCGGTCGGGGCCGCGATCCTTGAGCGCCTGCGCTATCAGCCTGGTAGCATCGTACGCCAGCGCGGCGTGCGCATCGGGCGGGGTCCCGAACTTCTTCTCGAATGCCGCGACGAAGGCGCGCGCGGCGGGTGAGGGGTCCTCGGGCGTGAAGGACATCCCGACGTACGCGCCTTCAGCGACCGCCGTATCGGATACGATGCCCTGCCAACCATCCCCTCCGATAAATGCGGCAGTGAATCCCTGACGTTTTGCTTCCTGAAGGATCTTCAGTCCGGACGCGACGCGTCCGGCGACGAAGACGATCTTCGGTTTCCGCATCTTCAGGTAGGCGATGTAGGGCTCCGCCGTGGGAAGATCGGCGTTGATTGGGTCGATGCTGAGCAGCTCGCCGCGGTATGCTCGGCGGAAGGAATCCGCCAGCCCACGGCCGTAGGTGTTGTTTTCGTAGAGAACGGCGGCAGTGGAGCCCCCGTTGTGAACCGAGAACCTGGATGCGAAGGTCGCCAACGCGACTCCATTGAGCGAGTCGCTGGAGATGATCCGGAATACCCAGCTCGAGATTCCGGTTAGATCGGGTGAAGTGGCGCTCGTCGCGACGGCTGCCAGCCTGCCGTCGTAGATTCGCGCGGAGGCGAGCATTCCCGACGAATTCACGTGTCCGATAACCGCCGAGATCTTGCGGTTTCTGACAAACTCCTGGGCGATCTTGCTCGCCATTGCACCATCGCCCTCGTCGTCCCGCTCGATCACCTGAAACGCGTGGCCGTTGATGCCTCCGGCCTTGTTGATCTCCTCGGCCGCGAGCTGGACCCCCTGAAGGTTCTGCAGTCCATAGCCTTGCTTCCATGGCCCGGCCGCTCCGACGACGTACGGATCCTTGCGTGCTGCGCACGCGGAGAGCGCCAGCAATGTGAGTGTCAATACGGCCTTGGACAACAGCTCCCCCTTTCCCCGATTTGGGGCTTCAAGTCACTCGAATGACGAGGTCGAAGCTCGTCCGGTCACGCATGGGTGGAGGACGCGGCAAAACGCGGGGCCAAATGGAGCGTCCTTAGATGAGGGCAGTCCGCAACTTCGGGCCGCCCACCATATACTCGCACAGCGGGACCCATGCATTTCCGCCACATCCTCGTAGCAGCCGCGTCCCTCGTAGTCGGCAGCCAGCTTGCCGCTCAGGACGTCCTCATTGAAGTCGTCGAGCTCACCAATGGGAAACCCATTGTTGGCGCGAATGTCTCGCTTGTCGACGAACATGGGATGGGTCTGGCGGGGAATTTCAGCGATCAGGGCGGACATGCCGTCCTCCGCGCGCCGACGCCCGGACTGTATTCGGTAAAGGCCGATAAGGTCGGCTACGACAGCTGGAGCTCGGTGCAGCTGCACGTGCTTTCCACTCAGATTCACGTGCGTGTCGGCATGGCAGTCACGCGCAATCCACAGCTTGTGATTCCGCGAAGCGAAGCGGCGTGTCAATCGCTCAGTCCCGTTGGCACACCAGCCGGCGACCTCTGGGTGGAGATCAAGAAAGCACTGACGGCCAGCGCGCTCACGGAGGCGCAGGGACTCGTGCCGCTCGACGTCGATCTGTACGAGCGGTCGCTGGATCGCAATCTGGAAGTGGTTGGACAGCGCACCGAGCAGCGGACGCGAATCGCGAGACGGCCGGCAGTCGGAATATCCTGGGATCAGGTCGATTCCACTCGCAGGTCAGCAGTGACGGGCGGAGATGTCTATCGCGCGCCTGACGCGGCGACACTCGTCTCCGATGACTTCGTCAAATCACACTGCTACGCGGCGATCCGTGGCTACGGGCCCGAAACCGGACTGAGCGGACTCGAGTTCAAGCCTGCGCGGGTCGGATCGCAGCCGGAGCTCACTGGAGTTCTCTGGATGGATCCCAAGGCGAACGTCCTTCGCTCGCTGAATTTCGACTACGTGAATCTTCCTATTCCGCTTCGCGTCGCGCGCACCAGCGGACGTCTCGAGTTTCAGCAGCTTTCCGGCGGTCAATGGATCGTGCCGAGCTGGTACATCAGGCTTCCACGCGTCTCGCAGGTGCGGTCAGGAGAGGCCGGTACGCCAGTGAGCGTCCGTGATACCTTGCTTGGGTTTCAGGAGGTGGGGGGTACTTCTCGACCCGCTGGCACAAAGGCGACGTCGTCTATCGCCGGCGCGCCTGGATCCATCGCAGCAGCAGATTCTGCGGCCGCGGACAGCAACCAATCCGATTCCTCGAGCGCTGCGACGCCTCGCTCACTCATCACGGGCGTCGTATTCGACAGCACAACTGGGCACGGCCTGAAGGATGTGGTCGTGTACACCGGCGGCGGGAAATTCAGGACGACCACCGATGCCGCGGGCCGTTACGAGCTCGCTACGGACGTCAGCCTGACGGATACGCTCGTCTTCGATCATCCGAGACTTCGACTCTTTCGCGTCGCCGATCAGATGCGGCCGGTCTCGCTGCCGAGCGGCGCGCACGGCGAGGCGAATCTCGTGATGCCGTCGTACAAAACGCTGCGGGCGAAATTCTGCGGTCAGAACGAGACCGGCACCGAGGCGCAGGGTCTCGCTGCCGGCTATGTCAGGGATGCGGCGGGCAATCCGGTTCCTAGCGCCCATGTCTGGGCGACGTGGCGGGTTCTCTGGGTCCCTCAGAACGGCCGGCTCGTTGCGACCAACCAGCAGCGGACGGTCGAGACGGATACCGGGGGCGACGGATCCTATCTGATGTGCGGATTCGCGCGCGGAATGCAGATCACTGGCAAGGTCGGCATGGCAGGACGGGCGACGATCTCGGAGAGTCTGGTGATTCCCGCGAGCCTCGTCCTGGAGCACGACTTCAGGTTCGGCGCCCGCTAGTCGCCCGTCGGCACGATGCCGGCGCCTTCCACCATTAGAATGACCGTCTTCTCCGGCGCGCGAGTGCGGTGAACGACGCCTTTCGGCACGACGAATCCCTGCCGAGGCTGTAGCGCGATGGTGCGATCCTCGAGATCGATGAGAAACTCGCCGTCCACCACGTAGAAGAACTCATCGAGATCGTCGTGCTTGTGCCAGTGATACTCGCCCTGCATGACTCCCAGGCGCACGACCGAGTCGTTGACTTTGCAGAGCGTCTGGTTGAACCATCGGTCGTGCACCGCACCGACGATTTGCGGAAGGTCGATGACCTCGAGCGCGGGATAGCGGATGTCGAGACGGGTTACGTAGGGGTACGAATCGGGTGAAGTGGCCATCGTCTATCGCCGCTTTCCGTCGTCGCGATGGCACGCCATGTCCACCACCACCGCTGACGCCAGAATCAGTACCGCGTCCTCCTTGTCGTCGACCTCGATCCCGTAAGTGTCGGTCCAGGCGAACCACCGCTTGGACACGGTCGCCACGATCTTTTCGCCTCGCGTGAATGCGTACTCGTGGTCAAGAAAGTCGCCCTCGGCCTCGAGGTCGTCGGGTCCTGGAACGTCGACCGTGAACCGGTGGTGGATGAAAGAGAAGAGCTCGCGCTTCACTTCGGCGAGCATCTGATCCCCGCGCCACAGCTCATAGGTCGGGGACCAGTTCAGAAGCTTCTGCTTAATG